>JACCYD010000138.1 GCA_013696695.1 Deltaproteobacteria bacterium
CAGCAGGCCGACGCGCGCGAGGATCTGGAGGTTCGGATCCTGGGGACTGGCGGCCTCGTCGGAATCCGCCGCGGTCATCAGCTTCGCGATCTGCTCGATCTTCTTGCGCGCCTTGTCGAGCTTGGCAGGACGGAACGCCGCGTAGACGCGCCGGCCGTAGGCGGCCACGATGACCGCGCCGTCATCGCGTGCCCCGGTGCACGCCTGGTCGTCGTCCTTCGGCAGGTCGATCGGTTTGCCACCGACCGCGTCGAGGATGCCATCGCGCCTGGCGACTTCCTTCTTGTCCTCTTCGTCGAACCAGACGCTGCCGAACGGCCACAGCAGCTTGTCGTCCTCGAACACCTCGGTGATCTTCTCGATCACCGAGGTGATGCCGGCGCGGATCGAGCAGCCGATCGGACGCGACACGAACAGCCACGCGAGCAGCGTCACGACGTCGTCCACCGAGTTGTCGGTCAACGCCTCCTTGCTCCAGCCACTGAGGTCGTGAAGCGGGCGGCGATCGGGCTTGAGGAACGGCGCGTCGTCGGCGGCACCCGCGAAGGCGGGGAGCAGCTTGCCGAGGTCGCGCAGGTCGAGATCCTTCTTCGCGGCGGCGATCAGATCCTGCGGGATCTTGGCGCGCTTGCCGAACTTCGATTTCCACACGGCGCCGAGCCGCTCGACCATGCCGCCGGGTGCGAGCGGTGTGAGCAGCAGCGCCGGATCGTCCGGCACCGCCTTCTCGAACAGCTCGAACATCTTGTCCTCGTTGACCTCTTCGAACGTGGTCTTGGCCGCGGCGACGTCGTTGACCTTGAGGCCACCGAGCAGCTCGCGGTGCTTCTTACCGAGGAAGTCCTTGCTCCACGTGCTCATGCTCGACACGTTGAGCCACAGCAGGATCGCCTCGGGCACGCTGAGCCCGGCCTTGTCGGCGAGCTTGACGCCGATCTCCGGATCCCACGGCGGGGCCTGTTCGGGAAGCTCGAGGAAGCGATCGGCCCACTGCGTGCCAACGCCCTTCGATAGCTTCTTCTCCTCGGTGATCTTCCACTTGTACTGCGAGTCGGCGACGGGCGGCACGCGGAACTTGCCGTCGCTCGACACCTCGAGGCCCCAGTCGCTATTCGGATCGATCACGTAGGTCGAGCCCTCGTGCTTCTGGATCAGCAGCGTCCCCCACTCGATGTTGTTGTCCCAGTTGTCGGGCGCTTCGAGATCGAACGTCCTCATCCGCGACAGATCCTCGGCGAAGATGGTGCCGGCGATCGCCTGGATCATCTCGCGCATCTTGCGCCGGTCGTCGGCGTCGGCGAGCGGACCGTAGGAGAGCGCAGCTCGCGCGCGGACGTTGTGGAGCCACTCGCGCGGATCGACATCGGCGTCGGGAATCTTGATCTCCTTGCCGGCGGCCAGCGCCTTCGCGATCTTGCGCAGCTGCGCGGCTTCGCCGAGTAGCCCCTGCCCCGACGGATCCGCGTTGTCCTTCGAGCGCGCCGCGGCGACCTCCGCGCCCTGGTGGGCCAGCTCGGCCGCACGCTCGGCGACCCCGGCGATGCCGGCGATCAGCTTGGCCTCGGTGACCTGCGGCAGCAGCTCGCGCACCGCCGCCTCGGCGTTCGGCAACGGCCGCGGCGCCTTCTCGGTGGCCGCGACGTCCTTGCGTGCGGCAGCGAGCAATCGACTCGCTTGCTCGGTCGTGATCGCGCGCAGCGCCGTGCTGCCCGCGACGTCGCGCGGCGTCAGGTAGTCCCAGAACGTCGCCGGCGGCACCAGCACGTTCCCCCAGCCGCGCGCGGCCCAGTCGTCGTTGTTGAGGACGCACATCTGATCGCCGGTCGATGACACCAGCTCGCAGCCCGGGCCATCGCCGCCGAGAAGCCGCGCGCTGTTCGCACCCTCGGTATCGATCGCGCGGAGCGCATCGTCACCCGGAAACGCGATCAGCGCGAACGCGCGCCGCTTCATCGCGGTCGTCCTGCCATCGATGCGCTCGAGCTCTTGCGGGAGCTTGTCGTCCCAATCTTCCTTCTTGTCGCGCCGGCGCATGCCGAGGAGCCCGTCCTTGAAGCCCAGCGGCGAGCTCGTGAGGCCCGCGGGCGCCGGCTGTAGCACCGCGATGACATCCCAGCCGTCTCGCGCGAACGCTGCGACCCACGGCGGTGGATCCGACTTCGCCTTCGAATCCTTGACCGGATCGTAGGTGAACCACTTGTCGTTGTCCTCGAACCACATCGTCGCCCCGTCGCACAAGAAATCGCGCATGCGCGACAGCTCTTGATCGCCGGCGTGGAACACCTTGCCGCCGAGCGTGACGCCACCACCGGGAGGTGACCACTGATCCGGCAGCCGACCGCCCCACCCCGAGAAGTCGAACTTCTGTTCGAACTTGTCCTTCGGCTTGCTGCTCCAGTACTGGACGGTTTCCCACTTGGCCTTGTTCTTGAGGTCGACCAGGAACTGACCGTCGAGGAACCACGCCTGCTCGATCTCGTGCTCCTTCGCCTTGTAGACGAAGTCGTGCTCGGCGATCACGCCGGTCGGACCGAGCGCGATCACCTTGGTGGTGTTCCACGCGGTCATGAACGGGAACGCGCCCGCAGTCTTCATCGGCGTGCCGAGGGCCGCCGCGGCTTCTTCATATGCCGGCCAGCCGAATTCGTCGGCGATGCCGGTGCGCAGGTGGAACGCGAGAGACCCCGCGAGATCGATCCGGGACAACCGCTCGTGGAGATCCTGAAATGGCAGGAACGTCTCCGCGGTGGTCTTGCTGTCGAGCGTCGCGATCGACGACGCGACGTTATGGAACGGCTTGCCCTCGAGATCGCCGATCTGCTCCTCGATCCACATCCGGCGGGCGGCGGTGAACCCGGTCTTGCCGCGCATCCTGTGCTCGTGCTCCGAGTTGCCGATCATGCTCGCGACCGATTCGACGAGCTTCTTGCCGTAGATCGCGTGGCCGGAGACCAGCACCGGGTCGACCGTCATCGTGTCGGTCGAAAAGTCGTCGTGGTCCTCGGGCTTCGCGAGTGACAGGCCGAGCGAGAGCACGAGCTCCGCGAGATCGAGGTGGAGGTCGTAGCCCCAGCGCGCCCGGGTCGAGCAGTGGACACTTTGATCCAGCTTGATCAGCCGCGGCGCCTCCGCTTTCAAGATCTCCTCGGTGCGAGGCGTCTTGCCGGCGAACTTGAACATCTTCGAGATCCACGCGCCGAGGCCGTCGTCGGGCAGATCCGCGAGCGCGCCAACCTCGGCGAGCATCTCCATCCATGACGCCGCGAACTCCTGCTTCTTGTCGTCGCCGCCGCCGCGCGGCTCGGGCCAGATCGCGCGCAGCCGCGTGCGGATCTCGGGCTGCGCCTTGGCGAGCCGGAGTAGCGAGTCGCGATACGTGGTCCAGAACTCGATCGGCGCCTTGTTGACGCCCGGCGCCTCGATCAGCTCCGCCGTCAGCTTGTCGGCTTCGGCGGCCTCGTCGGACTTCGCGGCCTTCGCGAGCGAGGTCAGATCCTTGCCCATGCCCGAGTACGGCGGCATGCCGCCGAGCGCACGCTTGACCACGATCGCGCGGAACCGGCGATATGCCTCGGCGCCACCCGCCGCCTTGACCAGATCCTTCGCGTATTGCGACAGCGTCTTCGCAGACAGCGCCCCGAGCAGCGCGAACTCGACGAACGCCTCGTCGGCGGTGTCCGGATCGATCTTCAGCTTGTAGGCGCGCTCGGCCTGGCGCGCGCGCTCGAAGCACTGCGCGGCCATCGACGTCGACGCCTGATCGGCGACGACGCGCGCGACTTCCTCCCAGAACGACGGCAGGAACTGCGGCGCCGTGCGCTGGAGCTGCTTCGCGATCTTCTCGAACGCGTCCTTGGCGTGGCCGGGCTTGGTCGCGACCAGGCGCTTGGCCTTGCGCATGTCCTCGGTGACCTCGAGCGCGGCCTTGGCTTTCTTTGGTTCGTGGACGAGCGCCCACGCCGGGAAGCCGAGCGTGCGCGAGCGGACCTGGCCGAGCGCCTTGGTCACCGTCGGCGCGCTGAAGCCGAACGCGGCCATCTCGGCATCGGTGCCTTCGGCGATCGCGTCGGGCTCGAGGCGGATCACCACCACGCCGTCCTCGAGCGCGGGATGTCGGTACGCGCGTGCGGTCACCGGGCTGGTGCGTTGATCCGCGGCGAGCTTCGCGCCGAGCGCGGCGATGCCACTCGCGTTGATGACGTCGATCGGTCCGTGTGCGGTTAGCTCACTCATCGCCACCCTCCTTCTCGACCTTGCGCTTCGCGTAGATCTGCGCGGCCATTCG
>JACCYD010000141.1 GCA_013696695.1 Deltaproteobacteria bacterium
GCACGGAACCTCGCACGTCGCGTGTGGATCACCGCTCTCGGTGGTCCACCGCACGCACGTCATCGTCGCCGCGCACTCGTGGTCTGCAATGCAGTCCGCGCCGCGCGGCTTCTTCGGCGCCGGGGCAGGCGAGGGCGCGACCTCCGGGGTTGGCCGCGGCGCCGGTGCCTTCGGGAGGACACAGGCGTCGATCTCCTTCTGGTTCGTCGCCTCGAGCACGCAGCGCTTGTGCGCCAACACCCACGGCCCGTCGGTGCAGTCCTTCGTGTGGCTCTCGATAAACGCCGGCGTTGGCTCGGCATTCAGCACTTTCGCGAGGTGGAGCACCACCCCGGGACAGCTCGGCGGGGCAGCAGGTCTGCTGCAGGCCGCGAGCAACAACGCGAGCGCCGCGAGCTTCACTTCACCGGCAGGTCAGGCTTGACCTGAATGAACAGCTCGTCGAGCTGCTTGGCGCTGACCGGCGTCGGGCAGTCGGTCATCAGGTCCGAGCCCTTTTGCGTCTTCGGGAACGCGATCACGTCGCGCATGTACTCGGCGCCCGTCATCAGCATGGCGAGGCGGTCGAGACCGAACGCGATGCCGCCGTGCGGAGGTGGACCGAACTTGAAGGCGTCGAGCAGGAAGCCGAACTTCGCGCGCTGGTTCTCGTCAGAGATCCGTAGCGCCTTGAAGGCGCGCGCCTGGAGGTCGGAGCGATGGATTCGAATCGAGCCGCCACCGACCTCGACGCCGTTGAGCACGAGGTCGTATGCACGCGCGAGTACCTTCTCGGGTGCCGTCTCGAGCATGTCTTCGTCTTCGGTGCGCGGCGACGTGAACGGGTGGTGAGCCGCCGCGATCTCGCCCTCGTCGACCTCGAACAGCGGCGGATCGGTCAGCCACATGAACTGCCACTCGTTCTTGCGGATCAGTCCGAGCTTGTCGCCGAGGTGCAGGCGAATGCCGCCGAGCGCGGTGTTCGCGACCTTCCACTTGTCGGCGACGAACACGATCGCATCGCCAACCTGCGCGCCCACCTTCGCGGTGATCGCGGCGCGTGCCTCGTCGGGAACTCCCTTGAGGCCTTGCCATACGCCGCCTTCCTGAAGGCGCACCGTGGTCACGCCTTTAAGGCCGTACTGCTTGCCGAAGTTCGGCAGCTCGTCGATCAGCGCACGCGTGAACTTCTCGTTCTTCGGGATCCGCAGCGCCTTGACGATGCCGCCCGCGGCGATCGCGTCGTCGATGAACTTGATGCCGCTGCCTTTGAAGCCCTCGGTGACATCCGTGAGGATCAGATCCAATCGCAGGTCCGGCTTGTCGACGCCGTACTTGTCCATCGCCTCGGCGAACGTCATTCGTCGCAGCGGCAAGGTCAGCTCGATGCCGAGCACGTCTTTCCACAACTTGGCCATCAGACCTTCCATCGTGGTCTGGAGGATCTTCTCGTTGACGAACGACATCTCGATGTCGATCTGCGTGAACTCGGGCTGCCGCTCGTTGCGCAGATCCTCGTCGCGGAAGCAGCGCACGATCTGGAAGTAGCGATCGTAGCCAGCGACCATCAGCAGCTGCTTGAAGATCTGGGGCGACTCGGCGAGCGCGTAGAAGTTGCCGGGGTTGAGACGCGACGGCACCAGGAAGTTCCGCGCCCCACCGGGCGTGTACTTCACCATGAACGGCGTCTCGATCTCGAGGAAGCCGGTACAAGCGAGGTAGTCGCGCGTGGTGCGCGTGATCTGCGAGCGCATCACGAGGTTGCGCTGCAGCCGTGGGCGCCGCAGATCGAGATAGCGATACTTGAGGCGCACCGAGTCGTTGGTGTCGACGTCGTCCTCGATCGCGAATGGCGGCGTGTCGGCCTTCGAGAACACCTCGACCTCGTCGATCCAGACCTCGACCTCACCGGTCTGGATCTTGGTGTTCGTCATCGCCTTGAGCTTGCGCTCCTCGCCCGGAACACCTTTCGCGAGCTGCTGCCCGCGCAGCTTCACCTCGCCGACGATGCCGATGCACCACTCGTTGCGAAATTGATCGGCGACGGCGTGGATCGCCGCGATCCGCTCGCGGTCCGCGACGATCTGGGTGACGCCTTCGCGATCGCGAAGATCGATGAAAATGCGCTCGCCGTGATCGCGGTAGTTCTGGACCCAACCCGTCAGGACAACGCGCTTGCCAGCATCAGAGGCGCGCAGCGCTCCGCAACTATGGGTTCTCTCGTGTGTGGCCAGGAACACGCTCATGGGAGGGGCACGATAGCCGATCGCGTAAAACCTGCGAGCAGGCCGCCATTGGAAACGCATCGAAATTGTCGACGGAGCCCACCGATCCACGGCTCCAGATTCCTCAACAGTTGCGATCGGATCCGATCCCCCTGCCTGTGGAAAATTGGATCCAACACGAAGGTCCGCGTTAGCATTTTTCACACAGGGGACGGGGGATTCGAGCGAGTGCAGACGGTAACGGGCAGCCCAGCCCGATGGGGGTTGGCGTGCCTTTCGCACACACTACTCACAACTTGTCGATGTGCTTCAATAAGAGGAGCTTGCGTTGAGTGAAGCGTTGCCCGTAACCCCAACTGCCCGCCAGGTCGATGTTTGCACCGGTTCGCAGAACGAATCGAGTGATGCGGGCGGACGCGCGGTCGGGCTCGTCGAGGCGATGCGTCGCGCGACGAAGAAGGATGCGGCGCAGGAGATCCTCGACGCCCAGGATAGCCTCGAGCGCCGGATCCGCGCGCACCTGTCCAAGGGGCGCGTCCAGGTCACGCTCACCGACAATCGTTACACGATGATCTCCGTCCGCCGCGTCACCAAGGAGCGGCGCTACGAGGTGCGCTTGCACCACATGTTCGCGGATGCCGATCCGGTGATCACGCGCGCGCTCGCGCGCTACATCGCCGACAACGACGCCGAAGCATCGCGCGTCCTCGGCGATTTCATCGACGACAACTCCGGACACGTGAAGGGCCGCGCTCGCCGCGCTCCGGCCACCGTGCTGTTCACGGCCGGTGAGTTCCACGACCTCCGCCAGATCTTCGACGAGCTCAACGCGCGCTACTTCGACAACAAGATCGAAGCTTCGATCACCTGGGGTGCACGCACTGGCAAGGTTCGCCGTCGCAACTCGATCAAGATGGGCAGCTACTCGGTCGAGGATCGGTTGATCCGCATCCATCGCTCCCTCGATCGGGAGTTCGTGCCGCGGTTCTTCGTCGCGTGGATCGTGTTCCACGAGATGCTGCATCAGGTGCACGACATCCGGGTCAAGAACGGCCGCCGCGAGTTCCACTCCAAGGAGTTCATGGCCGACGAAGCGCACTTCGATCAGTACGAGGAGGCGCGCAGCTGGGAGCGCCGCCATCTCGATGCGATCCTCACCTACTGAGGTTTCCGGACTGCTCCAGATCAGTCGTCATTGAAGGTGGCGGACTGCTCAGTCAGTCCTCCTTGACCGGTGGTCAGTGACGCCCCGCGTCGCGACATTCCGCGGCGCAGCCGAGATTTTCGGATCGCTCGGGCCGTGTTTGCGTATGCTCCGAGCCTTGGGGAGGTCGACCATGCAACCAGCCGATCGTCGTCGCACGTTGCGCGTGCCGGTTCGAGGTGTCGCGGTGCTGCACTCGCAAGAGGGCCCGCTTCATGGAGCGATCGAGAACCTGTCGTATGGGGGCGCGCTGGTCGACGTGTCGACCCCGCTCGCGCCGTTCTTCTCCGCGGATCTCGAGCTTCGGTTCGGCGAGCACAGCTCGGTCGTCTCCGCGCGCACGGTCCGCGTCGAGGTCAAGCCGCGCCGCAAGTGGCGCGTCGCGGTCGCGTTCGACGGCGTCGATGCCGCCACCCGCGACGCGATCGACGCCACCATTACCAACGCACTCGCCGCCGCTCGCCGTCGCCCGATCCTGGTGATCGACGATCACGCCGAGCGCCGCGATGCGCTGATCTCGCTGTTGCTCGAGCGCGGCATGACGCCGCTCGCACCGAAGACTCCGCTCGAGGCGATCGAGCTGCTGACGCGCGCGCAGCTCCACGTCGACATCTGCTTGCTGTCGCCTACCAGCACCGACTTCGCCGGCGTGCTCGAGGACAGCTTCCCGTGGGTGACGACCACCGAGATCGACGACGACATCGAGACCAGCGCCGGCCTCGCGATCTCCGCCTGGCAGGAAACGCCGGTCGCCCGCCTCGGTTCCGCGATCGGGTAGGATGCGAACATGAGGAAGCTCGCGCGAGGCACCATCGTGTTCGTCCTCGCGCTTGCGACGTCCACCTCCGCGCTCGCCGGCCCGGACGACGAGACCGGCGTGTCCTACGACGACAAGACCGTCACGCACGATTGCGACAAGCAAGGTCGCGGCGTCAACCTCAACAACAAGGTGACGATCACGCTCGTCGGCAGGTGCACGAACCTGATCATCGCCGGCACCAAGAACAAGGTGACCGGAGACGTCCGCCGCGTCGGCATCAGCGGTGGCTCCAACATCGTCGACGTCCAGAACGTCGAGACCATCATCGTCACCGGCAACGACAACAAGGTCACGTTCAAGGGATCCTTCCATCCGGCGAAGCAGACGTCGGTCTCGAGCTCGGGAAAGCGCAACACGATCGCTTCCGCGCCGGCACCGAAGAGGAAGTAGTCACTCGTCACTCGCCCGGCGGATCGACGCGCTTTGCGGCGACGATCCCGTGAATCAGATGATCGACGAGGCCTGGTGCGTCAGCGACATCGAGGCGCGCGTACCACACGCCCTCGGGTCCATCGGGATAGATGACCGCGTTCGGTCCATCGAAACACGGACCGAGGCAACCGCATGACGTCACGCGGGGTTCCGGAGTTCCTCGCGCGATCAACAGATTCTGCACCGCTGCGACGAGCGCGACTCCGCGTTCTCCGCATGCGGGTTTTCCGCTCGCGCGCGGATTCGTGCAGATAAAAAGATGGCGACGCGTCATCGAAAAATCATCACTGCGTGTGCACGCCGCGATAAGGAAGTATGTACCATCGCGCGACCTGTTCAGAGGGTGACCAGGTCGTGACGCCTAACGTTCGTCGATGACGCCGCAGCATCACATCATCAAAGAAACGTCCGAGACGCTCTCGCGCCTGTTGCAGGACGAGTTCAAGCGCAACGGGTACAAGCGCGTGCACATCGTCGAGCAAGCGCCGAAGCCCGACGCGATCGAGGGCAAGCTCCCCGCGGTCTCGGTCTACCTCTATCAGATGTCGATCGATCCCGAGGGCTACGATTCGACGCCGCATTCCGAGCTCGTCGAGGTCCCGCAAGAGGACGGCTCGATCAAGGAGTTCTTTCGCCGCCGCCGCCTGTGGGTGCGCCTCGATTACTTGATCAGCGCGTGGGCGCAGACGCCGGAAGACGAGCAGCTGCTGCTCGGCTTGATCATTCGCGTGATGACGGAGAACCCGGAGCTGACGCGCGAGAAGCTGAAAGGTCAGTCGTTCGAGGACGACTTCAAGCTCAACATCCTACTGTCGGCGCGCCTCGACGAAGGCACGCTCGCGCGGTTCTGGGGCTCGCTCAACCAGCCGGTGCGTCCCGCGGTGCAAGCGTGGACCGCGGTTCCGATCCTTCCCGACAAGCTCGAGGAGTTCAAACGCGTTCAGACGCGCCAGCTCGAGTACAAGTCGATCACCGATCCAAGGGTCAACGAAGAGGGCCCCAACGGCATCATTCCGCCGGGCATGCCGCCCGAAAATCCGTTCGGCAAGAAGCTGCCGGAGGGGTCGCTAGAGTCCGGCGGCTACGCGAAGAAGATCGATCTCGGTGGAGGCACCGGGAAAAAATAGGTTCAAGCCGTCTCGTGCGCTGGTGCACGAGTCGGTGATCCGATAGGCGGACGAAGACCACCGTCATCGGCAGCTCAAAGGAGAGACACGAATGGCAACGAGTTACCTGTCCCCAGGCGTTTATGTTGAAGAAGTCGATCGCGGATCAAAGCCGATCGAGGCTGTTGGTACGAACACCGTTGGTTTTCTCGGTGAGTCGGCCAAGGGCCCGATGAACGAGTCCGTCCTCATCACGAACTGGTCGCAGTTCGTGAAGACGTTCGGAGATTTCAAGGACTGCAGCGAGCATCTCGCGCACGCGGTCTACGGCTTCTTTAACAACGGCGGCTCGCGCTGCTTTGTCGTCAACGTCGGCGCCCCCGAGACCGCCAAGGTCGAGGTCAAGGGCGGCGACAAGAAGGACGACAAGGCTCCGGTGGTTGTCGGTGGTGGCGGCCGTGATGGCTTCTTCATCGGCCGTGACGGTGGTCCCGGTGCACGCACCGGTCTGAAGTGCTTCGAGGAAGTCGACGAGATCGCGATCGTCGCGGCTCCCGGCACCACGTCGCCGGCGATCGCCGACGCGCTGCTCTCGCACTGCGAGACGCGCAAGGATCGCTTCGCGATCCTCGATGCCCCGGAGACGATCACCGGTGGCGTCGACAAGCTGCCGAAGCCGCGCGACTCGAAGTACGGCGCGTACTACTTCCCCTGGATCCAGGTCTACGATCCGGACAAGGGAAACATCTTCGTGCCGCCCTCGGGTCACATCGCTGGTGTGTACTCGCGGACCGACTCGGAGCGCGGCGTGCACAAGGCGCCGGCGAACGAGATCGTTCGCGGAGCACTGGGGCTCAAGTACAACGTGTCGAAGGGCGAGCAGGATCTGCTCAACCCGAAGGGCATCAATGCCATTCGTTTCATGAACGGCGGCATCCGCATCTGGGGTGCTCGTACGCTGTCGAGCGACCCGTCGTGGCGCTACATCAACGTCCGTCGTCTGTTCATCATGGTCGAGTCGTCCATCGAGCGCGCCACCCAGTGGGTGGTGTTCGAGCCGAACGACCATCGCCTGTGGAAGCGCGTCCAGCGGACGATCTCGTCGTTCCTGACGCTCCTCTGGCGCAACGGCGCGCTCATGGGCACCAGCCCGGAGCAGGCCTTCTACGTCAAGTGTGACGAGGAGACCAACCCGCCCGAGGTCATCGACGCTGGCCAGCTGGTCGTCGAGATCGGTCTCGCGCCGGTGAAGCCTGCAGAATTCGTCATCTTCCGCATTGGCCAGATGGCCAGCGGCGGCGGCGTCGAAGAGTAACGAGTAGAGGTCCCATCCCTCACGAATTTCATTCGTGATTGATGGGGTTTCTCACGAGTTTCTGTAGAGGAAGAAAGCCCTACAGAGGTTCGTAAGAGACACCTGAAGAGAGGGCGTGCACGGCAATACGGCTGTTCACGGACCCGACGGCTGACGGGGAATTAGAACCAGAAACGACAAGGGGATCATCGGTGGTCACAAGGAAGGGTGGGCGAACGGACCGTTCGCAGGGTGTGGAGGCTGAGCGTTGTGGTCGCCGATACTCTCCATGCCGGGCCGGCACGAGAGACACAGGAAACTTAGAGGAGACACGATTCAATGGCTGATCAACGTACGTATACCGGTGGCCGGTTCGCGCTCGACATCGATGGTGTGAGCTGCGGCTTCTTGAAGAAGTTCAGTGGTCTGGCGATGGAAGCAGACATCGTCTCGAACGACCTCGGTCCCGACAACGTGCAGAAGAAGCACGTCGCGAACGTCAAGTGGACGCCCGGCAAGGCCACCCTCGGCATTGGCATGGGTAAGGGCATGTACGAGTGGATGAAGGCCGCCTTCGACAAGGGCTACATCACCAAGACGGGCACGTTCACGTCCGCAGACTTCAACTACAAGGCGATGTCGGAGCTGACCTTCAAGGGCGGCCTGATCACGTCGGTGACCTGTCCGAAGCTCGACGGTGCCAGCAAGGATGCCGCGTACTTCGACATCGAGTTCGAGACCGAAGAGGTCCGGTGGACCAAGGGTGGCGGTCAGAGCATCCAGGGCAAGATCGGCCCGAAGCAGAAGCAGTGGTTGTGCTCGAACTTCAAGATCGAGATCGGCGGTCTGCCCTGCAGCCGTATCTCGACCGTCGACTCGTTCACCTGGAAGTGCGCGGTCGCGGCGGACATGCTCGGCATCTTCGTCGAGAACACCAAGCACCCCGCCAAGGTGACGGTGCCCGACCTCAAGCTCGGCATCTCGTACGCCGACCACGACGCGTGGGCGCAGGCGGCGAAGAAGTGGTTCATCGACGGTCAGCGCACCGAGAACGATGAAATGAACGGCGCGATCATCTACCTCGGTCCCGACATGAAGACCGAGCTCGGCCGCATCAACCTCCAGAACCTCGGCTTCAAGAAGTTCGCGGATGACGATGCCGAGGCGAACAGCGAGAAGATCAAGCGGTTCAATGTCGAGCTGTACTGCGAAAAGATGACCTTCGAGATCAAGGAATACGACTAACCCTCGTTTTCCGCTCGGCTGACAACAGCCCGACTCGAAGCGTTTGATACGATGCGGCCTGCTTGGGAAACCCGGCAGGCCGTGACATTTTCAGCGAGCTTGCGAGCTGATTGAGATGCGGTCTGCCGGTAGCGACAAGGACAAACTACCGATGGCTTTCAAGACCGAGTATGCGTTTCGGCTTCCACGTGGGTACGTCGACGAGGAGGGCCACGTTCATCGCGATGGCGTGATGCGCCTCGCGACGGCTCGGGACGAGATCCTGCCTCTTCAGGACTACCGGGTTCAGAGCAACCGCGCGTACCTCGTGATCGTGTTGCTCTCGCGCGTGATCACCAAGCTCGGGGATCACAAGCTGGTCGCGGTCGATATGATCGAGAACTTGTTCTCGACCGACCTCGCGTACCTCCAAGAGTTCTACCGGAAGATCAACGAGGAGGGCGGCGCACCGAAGCACCACATCCAGTGCCCGAAGTGCCAGAACGAGATGGATGTCGACATGGTCACGGGCGCGCTGATCGCCGCCGATGGAGGTAGTGGCCAGTCTGGCCCGGGGTAGCCTGGGCGGCGGTCGCTACTTATCCACGCGAGCAGCTGTACCAAGAGATTGCTTACATCGCTTACCACTTCCACTGGCCCATCGACGACATCCTCGACATGGAACACGAAGAGCGCCACGTCTGGCTTCGAGAGATCGCGCGAGTGAATCGCGAGATCAACGAAGCGCGTCGGCGATAGCGAGAACGAAAGCACACCTGCATGCGAATGCGACCGTCCGCTGATCCACGAGCACCTGGCATCTACCAGAGCTTCGATTCGATCGCGCCCCCACCGCTATCGATCGCGAACACCCGCATCACCGGCTTCGTCGGCATCACCCAGAAAGGGCCGATGAACGAGGCGACGCGGCTCTCGAACTGGGACGAGTTTCTCGAGATCTTCGGGTACTCGCAGGAGTCGTACACCAGCGACTCCGTCCACGGTTTCTTCAAGAACGGTGGCACCGATGCATGGGTGGTGCGCGTCGCGCACAATCCGGCGAAGGGCGAGCACGGGGGTCTCGATCACGCCGCATTCGCGGAGCACGCGCAGATCGACGACTGGAACAAGCCGTCGCTCAAGATCCGCGCGCTCAACGAAGGCACGTGGGGAAACACGATCTGGTTCCGTTGCACGCACATGCCCGGCGCGCAGGCGCTGCTGACGCGCGATCTCGATATCGGCGCCGGCGAAGCGCACGTCAACGTGACGCGCGGCTTCGAGGTCGGCGCGGCGGTCAAGATCTACGATCGCGAGAACTCCGACTTCATCGTCATCACCGAGATCGGCGACAAGGTCATCAAATGGTCGACCGAGACTCCGGTCAACCGTCGCCATCGCGCTGCGGCGCCGACGTACCTCGAGGTGATGACGTTCGAGATTCACGTCGCGATGCGCGACCGCCGCGAGGTCTTCAAGGGCCTGCAGATGCATCCGTCGTCGCGAAACTACGCACCGCGTGTGGTCTCGCAGCGATCGCGCCTGGTGCGGCTCGACGACCTGCAGACCAAATCGCCGGTGCCGCACAACATGCCCGAGGCATTGCCGATGACGCGGCTCTCCGGCGGGCGCGATGGGATCGAAGCGATCACCCCAGAAGATTTCATCGGCCACGACATGGGACCGGGCGAACGCAGCGGGCTCAACGCGCTCGCAGCGAACGAGGAGATCGCGATCCTGGTGGCGCCCGACGCGATGAAGTTCTACGACCGCGAGTCGGGGCCAGCGGGCGAGCTCAAGGCGCAACGGCTGCAGGACGAGATGATCTCGATCTGCGAGCGCCAGAAGGATCGGTTCACGATCCTCGATATCCCGCAGACCAAGGACATCGAGTGGGTCCGTCGCTGGCGGCGGCGCACCGACTCGTCCTATTGCGCGTACTACTGGCCGTGGCTGCGCGTGTCTGGAGCAGACGACAAGCTCCACGTCCTGCCGCCCTCCGGATTCATGGCCGGGTGCTACGCCAGGAGCGACAACGAAGGGGTCCACCAGGCCCCCGCCAACCTCGAGATCGAGAGCGCGGTCGACGTGTCGCTCCGCGTCACCGAGGATCACATCGGCATCCTGAACAGCGAGTCAGTGAACACCTTCCGGATCCAGCGCGGTGTACGCCCTTGGGGTACACGCACTGCGTCATCGGACCCAAACTGGCGCTACATCCCGGTTCGCCGTCTTTTCATCATGTTGCGACGGTCGCTGGAGGCCGGTTTCGCGTGGATCACGTTCGAGCCCAACAACCACGCCACCTGGGATC
>JACCYD010000186.1 GCA_013696695.1 Deltaproteobacteria bacterium
CTCGGCGACGACGGCATGTTCGCGACGCTCGTCTACTGCATCTACGATCTTGAGAATCGCAGCCTGGTGTTCACCAACGCCGGCCACTGCGTCCCGCTCCTGCGGCGCGGCGATCGCGTGTTCCCGCTGCAGGCCGAGCGCGCGCACACGCCGCCGCTCGGCATCACACCGGATCTCGAGGCCGGCGAAGCGCGCGTGCAGCTGCACTCGGGGGACACCTTGATCATGGTGTCCGACGGCATCCTGGAGGCGCGCGATGCCAAGGGGAACGAGTACGGTCTGTCGCGGCTGTCTCGCCGGATCCGCACGGCGCGCGGCACCGCCGAGGACATCATCAAGGCGATCCTCGCCGACATCGACAGCCACTCGCACGATCAGGCGCAGGGCCAAGGCGATGACATGACGATCGTCGCGATGTCGATCGATCAGCGCCGGGCGAAGCGAAAGACGACGACGTTGCCCGGCGTGCTGCCCGAGATTCCCGTCAAACCGGCGCGCCTGACGACCGAGGGTGGGACGATCGACGACGCCGAACGCGACGAGCCCAAGACCGAGTAGCTGCAATGACGCGACATCATTGTGGTTCCGCGGGCGATCACCGGGCGCTCAAACCGGCTCGACGAGCGTCTTGCCAAGGCCGCCGAACCCATGCCATAAGTCCCGCCCCGGCCACAGCTGGGTAGATCGAGACAAAGCCATGGCGAAGAAGGGTAAATCGGGCCGCGAGCTCATCCGTCTCGTGTCGACCGCCGACACGGGGTTCTTCTACACGACGTCGAAGAACCGCAAGCGTACGCCGGACAAGCTGGTCCTGAAGAAGTACGACCCCGTCGTGCGCAAGCACGTCGAGTTCAAAGAGTCGAAGATCTAGGAAGGCCGTCATGTCGCGCGTTTGTCAGGTCACTGGAAAATCGCCGCTCGTCGGCCATAACGTCAGCCACTCGAACCGCCACACCAAGCGCCGGTTCGAGGTCAACCTCAAGAACAAGCGGTTCTGGGTCGAGGAAGAGAAGCGCTGGATCACGCTGAAGGTCTCGGCGCGCGGCATGCGCCTGATCGACAAGCTCGGCCTCCCCGCGGTGCTCGCCGACTTGCGCGCCCGCCACGAAAAGTTTTGATCCCGACTCTCGGCTTGGCCGAGAGTCATAGAAGGCTCGTCGTCTCGACGAGTCTCTTGTTGTTTGGTTGTCCCGGGCCGAAGTCGCCCGAGGCGCCGATCGGCTCGCTGACGCTCGAGATCGGGCGAGATGGCGGAGCCCTTCGCGGCGTCGCCGGTGATCTCGATGGCACGTACGCCGCGATCACCAGCTTCGCGGATTCACCGCGAACCACGATCGAAGCCCGACGCAAGGCAGCGATCACGTGGCAAGCCACGCTCGCCGGCACCAGCGGTCCGCTCGCACGAGCAGGCGATCAGCTCGCGGTCACGCTCGGCGGCAACGGCACCGTGGCCGAGCTTCCGCTGCGAGGCACACCCGGCGCAGTGGTCATCACGTTCGACGCGCTCACGGGTGCACCGCGCTGGAAGCTCGCGATCGACGCCAGCGAATGGGCCGTGATCACCTCGATCGCCCCGATCGGCACCGGGTTCGTCGTCGGCGGCTCGTTCGCGGGCACGCTGCGCGCGGCCACCAAGATCGTGTCGAGCGCCGGCAAGATCGATGGCTTCGTTGCCCGGCTCTCCGCGAAGGGCGAGGTCGAGTGGCTGATCCGCACCGGTGGCGCGAACGCCGACGCGATCACCGGTGTTGCCGTGCTGGTGGGCGCTGGTGCCGAACGCATCGCGATCACCGGCACGTTCGCGACCGGTGCCGAGCTGCAGGGCGAGCCGTTTGTCGCGTTCGATGACAAGTCGCCGGCCGTCGACGTGTTCGTCGCCGAGCTCGATGGCAAGGGCTCGCGCAAGTGGTCGGCGTCGTTCGGCGGCAAGCTCGACGATTCCTCGTCGGGCGTCGCGATCGATGCCAAGGGGCGAGTCGCCGTCGCCGCGACCGTGCGCGACAAGCTCAAGGTCGACACCGCTGACATCAGCACGAACGGTCCCTCCGACGGGCTCGTCGTGTTCTACAACCGTGACGGCAGCCCCGGCGGCTCGGTCGTCCTCGGCGGCGAAGCGCTCGACGGTCTGCACGGCATCGCCGCGGCCGGGCCGCGGATCGTCGTCGGTGGCTTCTACGCCGGGACCATCCAGGTCGGCCGCGAGAAGATCACCGCGCAGGGCGACGACGCGTTCTTCGCCATCCTCGACGGCACCAAGGTCGATGCCGTGTGGCCGGTGCGTGGCGCCGGTCGCGAGGAGGTCGTCGCCATCAGCCCGCTGCTGGCGAGGGGCTTCGTCGCCGGTATCGGCCACACCGCGGCGGCGACCATCTTCGGCCAGCCGCTCGCGTCGCCCAAGGATCCGGCCTCGGGCGCGGGCCTCGTCGTCCGCGCCTTCTAGCGGCTGGTCATCTGGATGACGTTGATCTCGCCTCGCCGAAGGACCCGTCGTCGGGCGTCCCCACGTTAGACGTCGAGCTCGAGGATGGCGACGTCGGCCGGCGTGGCGACGTAGTGCATCTCCGGATCGATCATGTAGAGGACGGCATCGCGCGGCTCGGCCTTGTGAGCACCACGGCGGTAGGTGGCGACGCCGTCGTGCGTGATGCGCAGCGTGCGGACGCCACCCGGCGCATCGTCGCAATCATCGGCGCGCCAGCGCGGCATCTCCTTGGCGGCCTTGCGGTGGCCGGTGTGGCCGACGACCTGCGCGAGGCCGCGCGGCAACGCGGCGCGTGGATCGTACTTGCGCGGTGCGCGCCCCGATTGCTCCCAGCTCGCATCGGCGCCGGGGCGATCCGGATCCGCAGGACGGTGATAGAGCAAGCCTCCTCCCTCTTCGCCGTCATGAGCCGCGACGTGCAGCGGCTCGAGTGACATCGCCATCGGCGTTCCGGCTCGCCAGGCGTCGGCGACCGTGCGCACGGCACCGGCGAGCCGCAGCTGCAGCATCTCGGCGATCGTGTCGACCTTGTGATCGCGCGCGCACAGATAGCCGAGCTCGCGCTTGGTGATGCCGGCGTGGGTCATCAGCACCGGCGTGCCGAGCACCGACGCCGTGGTGGCGAGCGTGAACCGATCGGCGAGCAGCATGCGCTGCACGAGCTCGCGTTGCTCGACGGTGAACGCGTTGAAGTCGCGCGCCGCATAGCCGGGCGTTGGAATCCCGGGGAACGCGCGCAGAAACTCAGCCTCGGCCTTCGGGCGATCGGCGCGCGGCAACGCGACGATCGGGGCGGCCACCTCGGCAGCTTCGCGGAACCGTTCGTCGGTGATCTCGGCGAATTCCATGACGCGCGCGGCATCGTGATTGCCGAACACGATCGTCACGTGTTCGGGGGCGTGCGCCGCGAGCCAGCCGAGGATCAGCACGCCCTCGACGCGGCCCTGCTCGCGCTCGGAGACGCGGTAGTCGAAGTAATCGCCCATCGCGATCAGGCGGACGTCGGGCCGCAGCCAGCCATCGTCGCCGAGTAACCCGTGCGCGTGGAGCGCGCTCAAGAAGCGCAGCGTCGAGGATTGCGGATCGCCGATCGCGACGCGGCGCTTCACCGTGACCGGAACCGGCGGCGACACGGCGGTGCCCTCTCGGATCGACTTCGCATTCGCGACGGCGGTGATCACGGCCATCATGTTCGATGCTCGCACAGCGCGGAGCGGTTCTACGCTTCGAGCATGAGGCGCTCGGGCGCCTCGAGCCGATCCTTGACCGCCACCAGAAATGACACCGCCTCGCGGCCGTCGACGACGCGATGGTCGTACGACAGCGCGACGTACATCATCGGCCGCGCCTTGATGTCGTCGCCGATCACGATCGCGCGCTTGACGATGTTGTGCATCCCGAGAATGCCGGTCTGCGGATAGTTGAGCAGCGGCGTCGACATCATCGAGCCGAAGATGCCGCCGTTGGTGATCGAGAACGTGCCGCCCGTGAGGTCGGCCATCGCGAGCTTGCCTTCGCGCGCGCGCGTGGCGAGATCGACGATGCCCTTCTCGATGCCGGCGAACGACAGCCCGTCGACATCGCGCAGCACCGGCACCACGAGGCCCTTCGGCGCGGACACCGCGATGCCGAAGTCGTAGTGCTTCTTGTAGACGATGTTGCCGCCGATCACCTCGGCGTTGACGCCGGGGTAGAGCTTGGCCGCGGCGGCGCAGGCTTTGACGAAGAACGCCATGAAGCCGAGCTTCACGCCGTGCTGCTTCTCGAAGCTGTCCTTGTACTTCGTGCGGAGGTCGAGGATCGCCGTCATGTCGACCTCGTTGAACGTGGTCAGCGACGCCGACTCGTGTTGCGCCTGGACCAGCCGCTCGGCCACCCGCTTGCGCAGCGGTGACATCGGCACGATCTCGTCGCGCGGATCGACCTTCGCAAGCCGCTGTTCCGGATCCGTACCGCTGGCGGTGGCGCTCGACGGGCTCGGCAACGAACCCGACTCGCGCGCGTGCACGCGCTGCGACGGCGTCAGCTTGAGGAGTGCGTCCTTGTCGAGCGACGCCTGCTTGCCGTTGCTCTGGACGGCTGCGTAGTGCGCGCTCGCATTCGGAGACGCGCCGACCGCCGCGGCGATATCCGTGGTCCCGGCAGGAGCACGCTGCGCCGGCATCAACCGGGCGTTTCGCGAGGTCTCCTCGTTCGGCGGACCTTTCGGCGTGTCATCCGCAGGCGGCTTCGAAGGCGCCTTGGCAGGCGGCTTGGCGCCACTCGGCTTCGCCTCGGTTGCAGAGGTGCCTTTGGCGCCGGCTTCGACGCTACCGATCACCTGGCCGACCTTGACCGTGGCGCCTTCGGCGACGGCTTGCTTGCCCATCGCGCCGGCGGCCGGCGACGGCAGCTGCACCGTGATCTTGTCGGTCTCGAGCTCTGCGACGGGCTCACCATCAGCGACCGCGTCGCCGCTCTGCTTGAGCCACCGAGCCACGACTGCCTCGGTGATCGACTCTCCCAGTTGGGGCACGACGAGATCCGCCATGCGCGCATGCTACCGCGTCACAGGAAGTAGTCGTACTGCTCCAGCCGCCTGATCGCAGCTGTGCGCCCTGATCGCGGTGCCTCCTGGGGCTAACTGCGACCGAAGGCCGCGTTCAGGATCTGCTTGTGCTCGAGCACGTGCGCCTTGTGCGAGCCGGTCGCCGGGCTGGCACTCTCGGCGCGACACACGGAGTCGTAGCGAACCTTGGTGTCGCGAAGCAGGCTCTCGAACCGCGGCGTCACGAACGTCGCCGCGCCCATGTTCGCGGGCTCGTCCTGGACCCAGAACAGGTCCTTCAGATGCTTGTAGCCCTCGTACGCGGCGGCGACCTCCTCGGGCCACCACGGGTACAGCTTCTCGAGGCGCACGATCGCGATCGTCGGATCTTCGCGCCGCGTTCGCTCCTCGACGAGCTCGTAGTAGAGCTTGCCGCTGCACATCAGGACGCGCGTGATTTTCTCTGGATCCGCGGTGGTGTCGTGGAGGACGCGATGGAACTTGCCCGTCGCCAGCTCCTCGATCGTCGACGTCGCCGCCGGCAGGCGCAGCAAGCTCTTCGGCGTCATGATCACGAGCGGCTTGCGCACGCGCCGCAGCACCTGCATGCGCAGCAGGTGGAACATCTGCGACGGCGTCGTCGGCTGCGCGACCTGGATGTTGTGCTCGCCGCACGCCTGGAGAAAGCGCTCGAGGCGGGCGCTCGAGTGCTCGGGCCCCTGCCCTTCGTAGCCG
>JACCYD010000195.1 GCA_013696695.1 Deltaproteobacteria bacterium
CCGGTGCACCGTCGCTGTTTCACCTCACCAAGGATCCGAAGGAGCTGAAGGATCTGTGGGGCAACGCGTCGGCCTCCGTCGGTGCGCGCCTGCTGCTCGATCCGATGTGGATCCTCCGGCAGTGGAACGTCGAGTGGAAGAAGGCCCAGTGGGGCAACGCCGCCTCGGTGTCGAGCCGGTTCGCCGCCGACCTCGGTGAGTAATCGGCCCGCCACCGGCGCGCGGTTCCTGCTCGAACGACTCGCGGAGCACGAGGCCGACGCCGGTGCGCTCGCCACCGCGACCTACCGCGCCACGGTCTTCACGCCCGACGCCGAATTCACGGCGACCGCGACGCTGCGCGACGACGGCACGTTCGAGCTGCCCGCCACCGGGGCACCCGAAGACCTTCACGATGGGCTCTCGATGCAGGCACGCCTGATCGCGCGTGGCGCCGCGAAGCGTCGCGAGGATGGGCTCGGCGCCTGGCCGACGCGCGTGTTGCGCTGGCGTGGCCCCGGCCGCGGCTAGACGGCGGCGACGGGCAGCGCGACGACCAGCTCGCTGCCGCCCTCGCGTGTTTCGGAGGTCGTGATCTCGCCACCGGCGCGGGCTGCGATCGCGGTGACCGCGCGCAGATCGAAGCCATCGCCGCTCGCCGGCTGGTTCGTGATGCGCATGATCTCGATCCACGGCGCTGCGCTGATCGTGCGCTCGCGGACGTGGATCGCGATCGAGGGGTCGTCGAGCGCATCGAGCACGAGGCCGATCAGCAGGTGCTCGAGCTCCTCGGCGGTGCATCGCGTGGCGGTCGCCGCGTCGACGGTGACGTGAACTTCGATGTCGTGGATCGTGTGCAGCGTCGCGAGGACGTTTGCCACCGTCGCACCGACGGGCGCGCCCGGCACGATTGCCTGATCGGGCCGCGCCACGCCCATCAGCTCGATCAGCGAAGCGTGAGCCGCCGCGGCGCTCGAGGTCAGCTCGTCGAGCGTCTCGCGATACGTCGCACCGCAGGGCTCCTCGAGCTGGTACGTCGCGAGCTGGACGATCTGCACGAGGTTCAGCAGGTCGTGCGTGCGCGAGGCGACCAGCCGTGCGGCCGTGCGCGCCTGCTCGTCGCGCGCGAGCTCCCACTCGAATCGACGCTGCTTGCGGCTCAGCGCGAGCAGGTGCTCGCCGCGCGCCGCCTCGTCAATCTTCATCTTCGTGGTATTCGACTGGCTCGTAACGCAGCTCCTTGCTGGCCGGGCAGCGGTCCCGGTAGCTGCAACGATCGCACCAGGGGCCTGGATTTGGCCGAGGGCCGTCATCCACGGCGAGCGCGGCTGCCTCGATGTTGTCGAGGAGGTCGGGCATCAGCTCGTCGATCACGGTCTCCGCGCGCACCGGGGTGCCCCACTCGACGGCTCGCTCGCTGACCCAATGGACCCCGAGCCAGAACGTTCTCACGTGCCGGAACGCGGCCGCGGCAAGCACGACGTAGCCCTCGAGCTGATCGGTGATCGACGTGCCGGGCAATCGCGCGCCGGTCTTGTGATCGATCAGCGCGAGCGCGTCGTCGGAGAATAGATATCCGAGATCGATGACGCCACGGTAATAGGCATCGCCCGAGTAGAACTGCGTGACCGAGAGGTCCTCGCGCACCGCGAGCGAATACTCGACGAGCTGACGCGACACCCGGCGGCGGTTTCGAAATTGACCGATCCGGCTGGTGAACGCCGGGATGCCGACGCACAGCCGATCGTACCGGAGCTGCTCGGTCTCGCTCGGCAGCTCCGCGCGCACGGTGGCGGTGGCCTCCTCTTGCGGCGTGCCCATCAGCACGAGCTCGAGCGCCTTGTGGATCGCCTTGCCGATCCGCGCCTCCGGCATGACCTCGGGCTCTTTGATCTTCTCGATGTATTTCCAGTGGAACAGCCGCGGGCAACGCAGCGCCGTCGAGACCTTGCTGGCCGACCACGGAGCGTGGATGAGCGCGCGGGTGGACGGCATCGGCACGCCAGCCTAGCTGAAAAGTTGCCGCGGGGATCCCTGGACCTTTATGACCACAAGACCACCCATGCACTCCTGCGAAGTCTGTAGCGCGAAGGTCTCGGAGCTGCGTCGTGGCCGGTGCTGGGGCTGCTACGCGCGATGGGTCGACGCTCGACCCGTCGGGATCGGGGCTCGCTGCGTGACCTGCACCGAGAAGCGCCGTCGGTTCCTCAAGAGCGTCGAGCTCTACGCCCACTGGCAGCCGATGTGCTTCAACTGCGCGGGGCAGCTGCTCCACATCGTGCCGCTTCCCGCGACGATGGCGGAGCTCAAGATCGCGGTGTCCCGCGAGCGCCGCAAGAACGACCGCCGGTTCGGCAAGACCGACAGCCGCGTGTTCCAGTACGAGCGCCGCGTCGGTGAACGCCGCGCGCATCGCGCCGAGTACCCTACCGTCGACGACGACATGATCATCGAGGTCTCGATGGAGGACGACGAGTCGATGACGGCCGGGTCCGAAGGCTTCGAGGACCTGACGCAGATTCGCGAGCTGGTGAGCAGCCTCGATCCGGATCGCGATTTCTCGACCCCGCCGGTGAGCAGCGTCGAGCAACCGCTCGAGCTCTCGTCCCCCCTGGTAATCGCGGGCGACGACGAGACCGGGCCCGTCCTCGTCGTCGGCTGATTGGTTCGCTCGCCTCGGCCTCGCTATTTCTTCGGCTTCGGCTGTACCGGGGCCTTCGGCGGCGGAGGCGGGGGCACCGCGATCGCAGGCTTCGTCTCGTACGGGGTACCCACCGCGGCGTTGCCGCTGCGCATGCCAAACATCGTCACCATGCCCAGCGGGGCGAGGAGACCTGCAGGCAGCACGTCCGCGAGGCTCTTGCCGGTGGCGCGGACGTCGAGCCGCAGCTTCGCCGGGTCCTTGTTGACCGCGACCTTGAAGTTGCCGTCGCCGGTGTAGCTCTCGACGATCTTCCAGATGTCGGCCTTGCGCTTGATGACCTCGTCGACGCGGCGATCGGTGCCCTTGTAGGAGTCGATCGCGGCGAGCAGCATCTTGGCGATGCCGCGCGGGGCGATATGCGCGGCGCGCATCAGATCGACGAAGCCCTCGGACATCTGGGCCACCTGATCGAGGCCGGCCTTGTTGGTATCGACCCACGACCACCCCACGCCATCGTGGAAGGCCGAGACCGTCCACGATTTGTGCCGGGCGGCGAGGTCGGTGATGAAGTTCTTCTTCGGGCCCAGCTTGGAGGCGACTTCCTTGCGGGCTGCGTTCGACAGCGCCACCGACACCGCGAACACCGGCTTGGCGTCGATCGCCATCGCCGCGTAGGACAGGTTTGCACCGGCGCCCCTTGGAGGGGCGCGCCAGCCGTCGTTGAGGCGCTGTCGCACCAGGGCCGGGGTGCCCGCGAGCAGCACGCCATCCTTGGTCATGCCGATCGACGGCTCGTTGCCGCCCATGTCGATCAGCTTGCCGGAGCCGACCGTGGTGGCCTGCTTGCCGGTCATGCCCGCGATCTTGTCGATCGCGGACAGGGTCAGCTTGCCGCGCACGACTGCGATGAACGCCGGCTCCTTCTGCGGGACGAACGAGATGAACGCGGTTGCGTCCGTGATATCGGTCGACAGGTCGATGCCCGTGGTGGCTTTTGCCAGGCTGCGCGCGCCCTCGATCTCGGTGACGACCTGTCGCACCGCCTTCAGCAGCTCCGGTGACGACTTGATCTGCGGCTGATTGGGTAACGCCAGTAGATTTTTGTAGTTACCCGGAACGATGCTCGCGACATCCACGTGGATCACGACATCGGCTTCCGGAATCGCGTACTGCAGCGCGACATCGGCGGTTGCGGGCTTGGGGTTGGGCGACAGGCCGAAACCCGATAACCCGAGGAGAAGGGTGATTACTTCGACGAGCCCGAACATGATGCCTCCCGAGCTGCGCGTGAATCGAGCGCACCCCGGCCGAGCATTCGCTTAACCCGCCCGAGTTCGCAAGCGCGCCGTCAGCACACGCACGAGCAAAAAAAATCAATGTCGAACCGTCGCTCATCACCTGCCTGCGACTCTCCGAAAAAAAAGCGATGTCAAGACTGGTTCCGGAAACCGGCGGCGCTAGGATGGCTCTCGTCTCGACGGTCCGGACGACGAACGTTTTCGAGGGAGGCACGACGGTCATGAGTACGCTTGCTGTGGTGGAAGAGAGCCTGCGAGAGACCTCCGTCCCCATGTCGGTTCGCGAGATCGTGGAGCGTGCGGGGGTGCGTCTACCGAGCAAGTCGAAGACACCAGACACCGTGGTCGCCCGCGATCTGTCGATGGACATCAAGAGGAAGGGTGAGAGCTCGCTGTTCG
>JACCYD010000200.1 GCA_013696695.1 Deltaproteobacteria bacterium
GAACCGACGATCGCCTTGCCGCCATCGATCGGGATGCCCATCGCGTTCACGACGCGGCCGAGCAGCTCCTCGCCGACGGGAACTTCGACGATCTTCTGCGTGCGCCTGACGATATCGCCTTCGCGAACACTCTCGAACTTGCCGAGGAGAGCGACGCCGACGTTGTCCTCCTCGAGGTTGAGCACCATGCCGGAGACGGTCTCGCCGCCAGCGCCCTCGAACTCGAGGAGCTCACCTGCCATCGCGCCCGACAGGCCGTACACGCGTGCGATGCCGTCGCCGGCCGTCAGCACGGTGCCCGTTTCGGTGACCGAGACCTTCTTGTCGTAGTTCTCGATCTGCTTGCGAATGATGTCGCTGATCTCTGCGGCGCGAATTTCCATGGGGTGCCTCTGTTCTTACTTCGTGAGCTCTTCACGCAGGGTGCGGAGCTGGGTGCGTAAACTTCCGTCGTAGACCACGTCGCCGACCTTGGCGACCACGCCACCGAGCAGCGCTGGATCTTCCTTGCGGGTGACATCGACCTTCTTGCCCGAGAGCTTCTCGAGCGCGGCCGTGATCGAAGAGATCTGCGCGGGATCGAGCGGCTTGGCCGACGTGATCGTCGCCGAGACGCGGCCGCCCTTGGCCTCGATCATGGCGTCGAGCTCGCGCGAGATCGCGGTGATCGACGACATCCGCTCGCTGTCGAGCAGGAGGTACACGAGGTTCTTGGTGTTGGGCTGCGCGTCGATCCGCTGCAGCAAGGCGTCGATGACTTTCCTGCGATCGCCGCGGCGAATCGCCGGGTTGGTGAGCACGGTGACGAGCTCGGCCGAATCCGCCATCGCCTTCGCGAGCACGCGAAGCTCGCCGGCGACGGCCTGCCCGTTCGGCAGCCCCATCACGGCCTTCGCGTAGCGACGCGCCAGACTTCCCGACGCCATCAGCGCACGTCCTTCTGAGCGGCGGCCTGCACGCCGGTGATGAACGCGTTGATCACCTGCTGCTGATCCGAGGGCGTCATCTTCTCCTTGAGGATCTTCTCGGCGGCGGCGGTGGCCGCGTACGTGACCTCGCGGGTCAGCACCGTGCGTGCGAGCTGGATCTCCGCGGCGATGCGCAGGTCGGCTTCCTTCTGCATCTGCGCGGCCTGGCGATCGGCGGCCTCGAGGATCCGCTTCTTGTCGGCCTCGGCGTCGGCGCGCATGCCCTCGATCATCGACTTGATCTCGGCATCGGCCTTCGCGAGCTTGGACTGGTACTCGTCGAGGCGATCGGCGGCCTGCTTGCGCAGCTTGGCGGCCTCGTCGAGCGCGGTCTTGATCTGATCGTGGCGATCCGCGGCGAGCTTCTCGATCGCGGGCTTCGCCTTCCACGAGAGGAGGATCAGCAGGAGGATGAAGTTGAGCACCATGAAGATGAACGGGGCGCTCATCTCCTCTTCGTACGGCTTGCCGTGCTCGTCGAGCATGACGCCGCCGTGGCCGTCGTTCATCTTGCCGTCGCCGTACTTCCCGCCCATCACGTCTTTGCCGTAATGCTCGCCGGGACTACCGAGGTAGTTGAAGTGCTTCGTCGGGTCGTGATCGTGGTGATGCTCGGCCTTGGGATCGTGCGCCGAGGCGCTGCCACCCATGTCGGACTTCGCCTGATCGGCCGGCTGGTCCGCGAATGCCAGGCGCATCGCGAAGAAGCTGGTGCCGAACGCGGCGACGAACAGCGCGGTGGTGAACACCGCGATCGTCAGCAGCTTGCGGGTGGCGTTCATTATTGGACCTCCCGACCGAGCAGCTTGGTGGCCATCTGCGCCGCCAGCGCGTTGGCGGCGGGCAGGAGCTCCGCGCGAGCCGCTTCCGTCTGGGCGCGCATCGAGGTCTGCGCGTCGTGGATCGCCTTTTGGGCCGCGTTGCGCGCCTTCTCGGTGACGTCCTTTTCGTGCGCCGCTGCATCGCCGCGGAGCTTGCGCCCCTCGTCGTTGCCCTTGGCACGCGCGACCGCGAGCTGTTTTTCGTAATCAGCGAGCTTGGCGTCGGCTTCGGCGGTCATCCGCTCGGCCTCCGCGCGCGCGCCTTCAATGCCTGCTCGACGTCGCTCGCGAAGCGCGAGGTACGGTTGGAACAACATCTTGTTCGCGACCACGTACATGACGAGGAACAGCGCGAACTGGATGAAGACCGTCCCGTCGATATCGATGAGGGGGTGGCCGCCGGATGCGAGCGAGCTTGCTGCGTGGTCCATAGTTGCCTTACCTGAGGCAACCTCCCGAAAAGTTTGGGGAGGCGCGGTGCTTATATGCGGGGGCACCGTCGGTGTCAACGGTGGGATGCCCCAGCTTTTCCACGCGCTCCTGCGACAAGGCGCCGCTGATCCCAGCTCCGGATCCTCGTCGGAAAAACGGTCGGCCGAGCCCGCCTCAGATCACGCGGACCTGCGGGATGGCATCACTAAACCGGCGGCAAGATCTCGGAGACCGCAATCTCGACGTCCGGGAACGCCACCATCTTGATGATGTCGCCGCGCTGGTGCGTCGTCCGCTGCCGCCACTCGCCCTCATGGCGGTCTCGATACACCTCGACCACCTCTTCGACGTGGTTGACGATCCAGTACTCCTCGACCGCGGCGAGGCCATAGAGCGCTGCCTTCGGCCCCTTGTCTTTGCGTAACGACGAGCGCGAAACTTCGACGACAAGGAACGCCTTGCTCGGGTGTTCCCGCCAGTAGTCGAGGTCAGGGATCACGATGATGTCCGGTTGCGGCTCCGAGATCTCCGAGGCTGCCAGCGGGTTCTCGACACGCACCTGAGCCCGTTTCCCTACCGTGTCTCGGAGCCGCTCGGCCAGACGGTGCGTCGACGTGCCATGCGCGGGATCAGTCGGCGACATCGGGACCACCACACCAAACAACAACTCGACCGCCTCGTCGTGAAAGTACCCCTCGGCCGCAAGCAGCTCGTATTCGACGCGCTTCAGCGGACGAACTGGTAGGTCTCGAACGAACGCATCGGTTGTCGACATCGTCTCCATGAGCGTACCCCTTCATGCCCGAAGCGAACAGCACGCACCATGCCGCTGCACCTCGTCGTGATCTCGACGACTTCGCCGACGTTCTGTCCGCGGGTCGGACAAGCGCCAACGAAGTTGTCAGACCAGATGACACGATCGCTCAAGCGGACACCACCGCTCGGCGTTTCCCGTTCCCCGAAGCTCTTCGGAGCGCATAGCCGATGCCGCGAGAGCGCGGCTTCGAGGCTAGCCCTTGACGGGCATTGGCACGTTCGCCTTCGGAGGCGGGTTGCCGCCACCGACCGGCTGCTTCGAGGCGCCTTCCATGAAGGAGCGGCCCTCGAAGATGACGCCCTTGTCGACCTGCAACGTCGGGGTGTGAAGGTCGCCCTTCACGCGGCCCGGCGCATGGATCTCGATCGAGCGCTTCGCCTTGATGTTGCCGACGACGGTGCCCTGGATGATCACCTCGCCGATATCGATCTCGGCTTCGACGATCGCGCCCTCGCCGATCACGAGCGTGTCATCCGAGAACACCTCGCCCTTGAAGCGGCCGTCGATGCGGACGGTGCCCTCGAACGTGAGCTTGCCTTCGAACGTCGCGCCACGTCCGAGCAGCGTGGTGATCTCGCCCATTGCCTGTCGTGCTGCGGTTGCCGCCATAGGTCGAGCAACCTAGCATCGACCTCGCCGCCGGATCGATGATCGAGGGCCAAAACTGCGGGTCGCTCACGCGATGGTGCTGTTGCGATAGATCGAGTCGACGACGAGCTCGACGCCGAGCGTCTCGACGATCATTCTTTTTTCCGCGATGGCACTACGCTTGACCCACCGATCGCCATCGCGGCGGTGGACGGTGATCCGGCGCTCGCGATGCGACACGAGGATGCATTCACCGAGCGTCGAGATCGTCTTGTAGATCTCGAGCTTCTCCCCGGTGTCGTACTCCTCGGACGAGTCGCTCGTCACCTCGAGCAGAATGATCGGGTTGAGCGCAGTCGCTTCCGGACTCGGAGGGTGTTGGTGCAGCGGGCCGCAGATAACGGACCCATCCGGAAAGGTCGCGAGGCCGACCGCTTCGACGTAGATCCGGAG
>JACCYD010000216.1 GCA_013696695.1 Deltaproteobacteria bacterium
GTCGGATGACGTCGAGCCGCCTCAGCAACACGAGCCGGCGGTGTCCAAATCTGATCACCACCGAAAACAG
The DNA here is from genome assembly GCA_013696695.1 of Deltaproteobacteria bacterium. Classification (GTDB taxonomy): domain Bacteria; phylum Myxococcota_A; class Polyangia; order Haliangiales; family Haliangiaceae; genus JABFXX01. The sequence goes on from JACCYD010000216.1 coordinate 71, forward strand.
CGACGGCGACTGCCGTGAAACTCGGGTTTCATCGCCCGAATTTCCGGGCAAGCTCTACCTAGCTTGGTCTCTCCGCCATCGGCCCAGTGCTCGGCGTGATGGCCTTCGAGGAACAGCCGAGAGCAACAGCCGGGAAATCGGCAGGTCTGATCGCGTCGCAGCAGCGCGCGCTTGAGCCAGCCCGGAATCGTGCGCTTCTTGCGACCGATCAGGACCTGGTTACCGTTCGCGTCTGTGAGGACGGACGTCACGCCGCAGTCGCACGCGAGACGCCGCGCCGTGTCCGCAGCAATGCAGGTGCCATCACCCAACACGGCGACCTCGCCACCGACGGGATCGTCGCCGGCTCCATCGACCTCGCCACCGACGGGATCGACGAAGGTGGGATCGACGCCCTTGGGACGGGGAGCGGGGTGGACGCCCGCGGAAAAATCATTGGGATGGATGCCGGCGAGATGGACGACGGCGGGATGGATGCATGAGGGATCGACGCCTGAGGGATGAACGACGGCGGGATGGACGACGGCGGGATGGACGACGGCGGGAGCGACGCGTCCCCGACTGGCGCTGACGCCAGTAGGGTCCGAGAGCGTCAGCGACTCGACCGAAATCGTCAACACGACGTCGAGCGGCGCCCGATTGCGACGGGTGCCGCGAAGCAGATCCTGTGCGATCGCCACGAGAGCGTCCGCGCGATCGAAGGCGCGAGTGGGTCGAGATGCGGAGTTGTTACCCAGGAAGCTCTCGTGATCCAAATGGCCGACATCGCTCGATATCATCGGTTCCGCGGAACCGCACGAGAGAGAAAGCGGTTCGGAACGTGAAACCTCGTCGCTAGGCCAACCGGCGATCCGCGAGCCGGTCCCGACGACAACCCGGGTGGGATCTCCGGCTACATCACGGCCGGTACCTTGGCCGGAGCTCTCCGTGGTGTCCGTCGGGCGAGCGAAGCGGCCTTCCGCGTTCGAAGATGCGCAATCTGGATTGTCGGAGAACGAGTTATCGAAGTAGTCGACATCGTTCGGTATCATCGGTTCCGCCGAACCGATTTCTGGCAACCCATCTGCGCTCACGCTTGCGGCATTCGCGCGTTGCTCCGCTTGGCGCTCGCGGCAGCGCTCGACCGCGACGCGCTCGATGGCGGCCCACACGAGCGCGGCTTCTTCGGGGTGGAGCACCGCCTCGATGCGAACCATGCCATCGGCGGTGTCGCGGCGCGTGAGGTAGCGGCGCCCCTCATCATCTTTCGGCGTAGCTTGCTGATCGTGCGCGCGAAGACGCCCGTACTGGCGGCAGATCATCTCGAGTTGATCGCCCGTGCTGTATCGCGCTTCTTCGAGGAGCATTTCCTCGTTGGCGGGCGTGGCGACCCGGGCCATCGCGCGCACCTTGCAGAACGACATCTCGCCACGGCGAAGAGCATCGTCGATGCGCGGTAGCGAGCCGAGCTTGTTCGCGACGCGCACGTGCTCGCGCGACGTGCGTCGATCCCAGCCGACACGCCACGACAACCATTGCGCACATGACTTCGAACCCTGCTTGGCCCACGCGCCGGCTTCGTCGAAGGCGCGGAGATCAGTGAGCAGGCGGTGGGTCGCTGCGTCGAGGTGTGCTGCGTTCTCGGCGATGCGATCTGCGAGAGCGTCGAGTGCATCGCGAGTTGGGTGTTCCATCTCGATGTTTTACAACCTGAGTATGACAATCAGAGAGCGAGTAAGGCGGAGTGCATCGGCCGCTCGTGCGCTGACGATCGATGCCCGGTTACTGCGTCCGGCGACACCATTCCGATGAGGAATGTCCGCCGGCTTGGCGAACTGTGGAGGGTCAAGGTTGCCCGGCAATCGCAACGCAGCGTGCGTGAGTGAGTATCAATACAGTGTACCTGGACTGGCAACCTGGTAGCGCTGCCACTGCCGTCACGCGCCGCTGACGGCGTGCTGCAGTGCGCGTCCGACTTCGCCACGCGCAACGCCATCGAGCCGCGCGATCGCGGACTGAATCACCAGCAGATGTTTCCAGCTGAGCGCGACGCGCTCACCAGTCAACCGCGGTGTGGAGGCCGGCGAGCAGCGCGACAAGAAGTCATGCCAAGCAGGCAGCACAGCCGCAGAGGGCGCGCCATTCCCGATCGCAGAGGCGACGTACCGAATCAACTTGCGAGCGTCGTCCTTGAAGAACTGACCGGGCTTGAACTTGGGCAGCTTGCCGCCCTCGGCGAGCTCGCGGAAGCGCGCCTGCGTTCCACCGACGAGCGCGTACAGCGAATCGCTCCACTCGTCGGTGATGCGATCAGCAGATCGCAGCACGCCGAGGTCGCGAAACCGCGGCTCGGTGGCAGAGGTCTCCACCCCGAGCCAGGCGGCGACCGCCGGATCGGCGAGCGGGACCCAGCCATCGGGCAGCGGAAGGCGAGCGACGAACGCGCGGATGAGCAGATCGTCGAAGCGGAGGCGCTCCTGTTCGAGGTCGCGCGCCCACGGCTCGAGGCCGCTTTGCATGTGTCTCGCGAGCAATGCGTCGTCGGAGAGCTCGGGCATGTAGCGCTCGAAGATCTTGACTCGCGGGTCTTCGCCATCGGCGGGCGCCTTGACGTGGTGGGTGACTTCGATCTCGACCTGCTCGCCATCGAGCCACGCACGCGTGGTGGCGGTCGGATCTTCTGCGCGCAGGATGTCGCGGACGAAGAGCTGTGTTGCGAGGACGATCGAGCGCGAATCCGCCGCGGGGTTGACGCTGTTCCGGAACATGTCACGTGCATGCGTGATCGCAGAAACCGCGTGAGTCGCGGGCAGCTTGCCATGCACGACCGCCGCCAGGTGGCGTGCGAGCTTGATCACATCGTGGCCGTACGTCTTCGTGGTCGTCACACGCGAGGGTAGGGCGCTGCCGGTGCAATCACCGA
>JACCYD010000241.1 GCA_013696695.1 Deltaproteobacteria bacterium
GGCTTCACCGACGAGGATGCCGACGCCGTACTCCTTGGTCAGCGCCTCGAGCCGCGCACCCAGGTTGACGCTGTCGCCGAGCACCGTGTATTCGAACCGCGCGGTCGAACCCATGTTGCCGACCGCCATCGGACCGGTGTTGAGGCCGATCCCGATCGCGATGGTTTGCCTACCCTCGACACTCCACACCTTGTTGAGCTCGACGAGCTTCTCCTGCATCGCGAGCGCGACCTCGCACGCGCGCGCAGCGTGCTCGGGGATATCGATCGGCGCACCCCACTGCGCCATGATCGCGTCACCGATGTACTTGTCGAGCGTGCCGCCGGATGCGAGCACGAGATCCGTCATCGGTGACAGGTACTCGCCGAGGAACGCCGCGAGCTCCTCGGGCGCGAGGCCTTCCGCGACCTGGGAGAACCCGCGGATGTCGGAGAACAGCACGGTCAACACCTTCCGCTCGCCGCCGAGCCGGGCCTTGCTCGGATCCGCGAGGATGCGATCGACGACCTGCTGGCTGACGTATTGCGAGAACACGCCGCGCAGGTGCGCCTTCTCGCGGCCCTCGGTGGCGAGACCGCCGATCGTCGCCGCGAGCAGCACCGCACCGGTCAACACGACGGGCGCCGCCATCGCGACGACGACGCCGCGATCGAACAGCACGAGCGCGATGATGACGAACGCCGCGATCGCGGCAACGGCCAGCAAGGGTGGCAGCCACGCGCGCCGGCGGATCCGCCGCGACTGCGCGGCGCACACGATCGCGCACAGGAGCAGCGTGGTCATCACGGTCGCGAGCCAGCCGGTGCCGCGGAGCGTGCGGCCGCCGAGCAGGTTCTCGGCGACGGTCGCGTGGATCTCGACGCCGTCGGCGAGCGGATCGAGCGGCGTCAGCACCTTGTCGTAGGCGGCGTAGGTGACGCCGACAAACGCGAGCTTTCCGGCGACGCGCTCGCATCCCTTGCCGTCGAGGAGCTCGCTCGCGCCGACGCGCGGCAGCTTGCCGCGACCGAGCCAGTCGAGCTGGAGCGAGGCCGCGCGCGTCAATGCCAGCTCCTGATCGCCCGCGCGCAGCGTCGATTCGCCGACGACGAACGTGACATCGCGTGGCCTGCCGAGATCCGCGAGCGCCATCGCCAACCCGAGCGTCATGTAGTGGCGACCGCCGAATTCGATCACGAGCGGCATCCGTCGACGCACGCCATCGCTATCGCGCAGGTCGTTGACGGCCCCGGCGCCCACCGCGCCCTTGCCGATGTCCGGACTGGTGAACTGCACGCTGCGCCCGGTGATCGGTCGCACCAGCGAATCGCCACCCCCGGCATCCGCGACCTGACCGAGGCGCGCGGCCTTCAACCCGGCGGGTTCCTCGACGCCGGTCACGCGCTCTCCCTCGATGAAGAACGCCCCGAGCACGACCTGCTTGCTGTTCGCGATCGCGGCCGCGAGCTTGACGTCGCCGCGCAGCTCCTCGGCGACCTTCGCCAGCACGCTGCGCATCTCGGCCATCGCGCCGGTCATGTCCTCGGCGCGCATTCGCTCGTCGAGTCCTGTGACCTCGGTCATCAACTCGGTCGGCAACAGCTCCTCGGGCGCCTGGAAGAAGAAGTCGAGCGCCATCAGCTTCGGCTTGCACTTCGCGATCGCGTCGACGATCTGCGCGTAGCCGCGGCGAGTCTGGGTCAGGCCGCGATCGCGCGTGGCGTCGTCGATGCCGACGATCACCACGCGATCGGTCGCGGGCTCGCGCGGTCCACGCATCTTGAACCGCATGTCGATCGCGAGGCCCTCGAGCCCGGCGATGCCGGGCAGGCCCTTGCCGCGGGCATGGACGAGCGACAACACCGCCGCCACGAGCGTCGCCGCGATCGCCGTCCACAGCGGGACGTTCCTCGGGCCACGCGCCATCGCGCGCGAATCTAGTCCATCTCGGAGAGCACCGTCAGCGACATCGTCTGGTTGTGCACCTCGCACCGCCCGCTGTGCCGCGCCGGCGCGAGCTCGCCGTACGCGTAGAACCCGATCTGCTGCGTGCCGCGCGGCAACCGCTCGAGCGTCGCGGCGACTTCTTCCCTGGCGCGTTCGCCGAGCACGACCCGCCGCCCGACACCGCTGACCGCGAGGGCGAGTGTCGTGCCGATGTGCTCGCCGAGCGCCGCGCCGCCCGCGACGTGTGCTCCGAAGATCAACCGATCGCTGCTCGCCTGCATCAACTTCGCGCGCGAGCCGACCGGCATGTCGCCCGTGAACAGCAGCGACTGGCTCGCTTCGTCGATGCCGAGCACCGTGCGCACCACGCTGGTCCCATCGATGCCGCGCACCGCGAGCGGAAATTGCACCGCGCACGCCGGCAGCTCCGACGCGCGCGCGCCGAGCCCTTCCTTGTACCGCTCGAGGGCAGGGCGCCCGTCGAGCTCGTGAACGACGTTGCCGCTCGATCGGGTGACGATGCTGTCGAACCCCGAGGTGTCCCAGCCGCCCTGCGTGCCGCAGCTGACGCGCAGCGCATTGCCGTAGAGCCCGATCGCGACGACGGCACCCGGCGACGTCCGCCCGTTCGCCATCACCCAGGTCTGACCGAACCGCTCCCCATCGCCCGCGAGCCCGCCGGTCACCACGACGTGCGCCGGCAACCGCGCGTTGAGCCCGCGCACCAGCTCGTCGCCGCTGACGTCGGTCCCGCAACTGAGCACGAACACCGCGCGCAGCTCCGCACCGCGCAACTGCGCCGCGAGCTCGCCGCCCGCCGTGAACGAATCCTTCGCGCGCTCGAGCACCGCGTGTGCGCGCCGCACCGTCGTGCGCTCGAACTTGACGATCGCGACGGTCAGCGACTCGTCCCAGATCTGTTCCTGATCGATCTCGCCGGCGGTGCTGCAACCGATCAGATGGCTGTGCGGATACTCGCCGGCCAGCCGGTTGAACAGCTCGCCACGCGCGCCGAGATCGGCGGCGCCGAACACCAGCACCAGCGTCTGCTCGCTATCGAGCGCCGGGAATGGCGCCGACCACGATCCGAGGACGTAGCGAATGGTCTCGACCTGCACACCCTATTAGACCGGCCAAACCCCGCGGTGGCCGGGCAGCGGCCGGGTACGGCTCGGTGCCGGCCTCGGTTAGCGACCGCGCTGCAGATCGCGTCCTCCACAATGCCCCAACACCGGAATTGCCCCTACTTGGACCTCGTACTCGAGCTACGTTCCCTGTTGACGCCTCTCCGTGCCCATGGCACAAAGCCCTCGCTGACCGCTGGTTAGCTGACAACTTGATGCGGGGTGGAGCAGCCTGGTAGCTCGTCGGGCTCATAACCCGAAGGTCGCAGGTTCAAATCCTGCCCCCGCTACGATAGTGTATCTACCGGGAACCATTGGGTTGGTTCCCGGT
>JACCYD010000259.1 GCA_013696695.1 Deltaproteobacteria bacterium
GCTGCACCATCCGCCGTCAACCCGCCCGTGACGAACAACGCGTCGAGATCCTTCTCGAACGACGCCATGCCGCCCTCGGGCTTGGGTTGCGCGCCGACCGTTCCAGACCACAGGACAGCGGCGAGCACACTCGCGATACCGATTCTCATGCCGGGCTGCAAAGCACCGGGCGTGCCACTCGCAATCCAGCAGCGATTGAGCGCGTTCTCGCACCTCGCTGTCGGGTGGCTTTACAGGCGCGGTCACGAAACGTGACCACCGAAGGGTCACGTTTCGACGCGATTTCCGCCGTTGCGCCGTGAGAACAGTAGACTTGCGGCATGTCGCCACAGGAGGAAGCAGACCGTCTTCTCCCTGGCACGTCGTTGGCAACGGCTGCCGCGGTGACGAATGAAGAAGCTCCGGGTCGCGACGCCGTATGGCGCACGCAGCGCGACCGCTTCTTCCTCTCCGAAGCCCGCCGATCGGCGCTGATGACGGTCGGGCTCGGCGTGGTCGTGCACGCGATCATCCTCGCGGCCCTGTGGCACGCCGATTACCCGAGCTGGCGGATCTGCACGCTCGCGGCGATGTACGTCGCCTTCGCAGGCGGGCACCGCCTGATCCTCCTGAAGACCAAGCAGCCGTCGCACACTGCGAGCGCGTTCATCTTGATGAACATCACCGCGCAGCTGTTCATCGTTGGCTCGGCCTCGCTGACCGGCGGCGTGTACTCGCCGTTCATGCCGAGCTTGGTGCTGCCCTCGATCATCTCGCTGCTGTTCTTCGGTCCACACGCGGCATCGCGATGGATCGCCTTCGGCAACGGCCTGCTGGTGATCGCCATGGTCTCGCTGCCCACCAATGTCGTCGGCCCGGCACTGCCCACGGCGCACTACACGACGACGGTCGTGATCGCGCTCGCGTGGAACTTGTTCATGCTCCACCTGCTCGTCGGCAAGCTTTCGATCGTGGCGACGCGCGCCGGCGAATCGATCTCGTGTCTCCGCGAGGAGCGGCTGTCCGACGCCGAGGCGCGGTTGCACCGCCTGCAATCGGTCGGCGCGAAGGTCGCCCACGAGCTCAAGAACCCGCTCGCCTCGATCAAGGGCCTCTGCCAGCTGGTCGCCCGCACGCCGGAAGGCGAGCGCACGCAAGAGCGCCTCGCCGTGGTGGCCTCCGAGATCAGCCGGATGGAGACCATCCTCGGCGAATACCTCTCGTTCTCCCGGCCACTCGAAGACATCGTCCCCGAGGCGATCGATCTCACCACGCTGGCGCGCGATGTCCTCGATGTTCTCGACGGTCGCGCACAGCAAGCCGGCGTCGCGCTATCGCTCGAGGGCAAGGCCTCCGCCGTCCACGGCGATCCGCGGCGCTTGAAGGAAGCGTTGATCAACCTGGTCGCCAATGCGATCGAGGCCACGCCGAACGGCGGCACCGTGTCGCTGCGCATTCGCGACGCGTCCGAATCCGCGCTACTCGAGGTGCGCGACACCGGCCGCGGCATCAAGCCCGAGGATCTCGAACGCCTCGGCACGTCGTTCTACACGACGCGTCCCGAAGGCACCGGCCTCGGCGTCGTCCTCGCGCAGGGCGTGATCACCCAGCACGGCGGTTCGCTCGCCTACGTGTCCACCGTCGGTAAGGGCACGACCGCCACGATCACCCTGCCATTCTCCGACAAGGATCTCCCGGCGAAGCTCGATGCCAGAAGCGAGGCCGTGCGGGTCGATCCGCAGCTCGCGGCGCGCATGACGAGTGGCGCACCGATGACGACGAGTGGAGCCAAGTGACCACGGTCCTGCTCGTCGACGACGAGCCCGGCGTGCTGTTCACGTTGTCGGAGCTGGTGACGGAGCGCGGGCACCGCGCGCTGACCGCGAGGTCGGGGGCCGAGGCGCTGACCAAGCTCGACGATGCTGATGCGGTGGTCACCGATCTGTCGATGCCCGGGATGAGCGGCCTCGAGCTGATCGCCCAGATCGCGCAGCGCGACCCCACCCTGCCCGTCATCTTGCTGACCGCCCACGGCAACGAGCGCGTCGCGGTCGCCGCGATGAAGCAAGGCGCGTACGACTATGTCGCGAAGCCATTCGACATCGACGAGGTCGGCGTCGTCATCGATCGCGCGCTCGAGGCGCGCCGCCTTCGCATCGACAACCGGCGGCTCTCCGCGGAGCAGACGCTCGGCCGCCGCATCATCGGCGATTCGAAGCCGATGCGGCGCCTGCTCGAGGCCACGTCGCGCGTCGCCTCCCGCGATGTCACCGTGCTGGTGCGCGGCGAGACCGGCACCGGCAAGGAGCTGATCGCGGAGCTGCTCCACGTGCAGTCCTCGCGCGCGACCAAGCCGCTCGTCCGCTTCAACTGCGCCGCGCTTCCCGCCGAGCTCGCCGATGCCGAGCTGTTCGGCCACGTCCGCGGCGCGTTCACCGGCGCCACCGCGAATCGCTCCGGCTTCTTCACGCAGGCCGATGGCGGCACGCTGATCCTCGACGAGGTCGGCGAGCTGCCTCCCGCGATCCAGGCGAAGCTGCTGCGCGCGCTCCAGGAA
>JACCYD010000265.1 GCA_013696695.1 Deltaproteobacteria bacterium
AGATGAGGCCCCTCGACCACGTGCGCCACAGCAACGAGATCGCGACGCAAGCGCCACCCGACGAGGATCGCGAGGAGCCCTCGGCGCCCGCGTTATCCCGTACCCCGCCGGGTCCGACCTCGCGCAAGCTCGAGGTGGTGAAGCCGGCCCAGCCGCGCGTGACCTCCCAGACGATCGCCGTGGTTGTCGAGCCAACGATCTCGAGGCTGCAGAAGCCGCTTTTGATCGCGATCTCCGTCGTCGTCCTCGGGCTCGCCTCGATGCTCGTGATCACGCAGCTCTGAATAAAACCGCTCGGCTGGTTTTCTGCAAAAACAACTGGCGCCCCGCGTCGGGAACGCGAGAATCCAGGCGTGCCGCTCAGCCGTCGCCGTTTTCTCCAGCTCTCCGCTGCAGGCGCAGCTGCGTGGCCGTTGCGTTCGTTCGCGAAAGATCCGGCGGACGTCTCGCTCAAGATCAATCACTCGACGAACAACATCACGAAGAACCCGTATCCCGATCACACGGCGGGCATCGCGAAGCTCCCTGCCTGGGATGGCTCGACGGGTTCCGAATCGGTGCCGGGCTCGATGCGGCAGTTTCGCGGCAACCATGCGGGCACGTATTACGGCTCGGGCAAGCTCTCCGAGTCGCTGCGGCTGCACTGGAAGTTCCGGATGTCGGACTTCAAGACGACGTTCCAGGACAAGCCGCACACGTGGAGCGGCACGGGGTGGACCGGCCAGACGCTCAAGTATGGTGACTACGTGTGGGCCGCCGACGTCGGTGGTCATCTTCATTGCTGGGAAGCGAAGACCGGCAAGCTGGTGTGGTTCTTCTCCGGCGATCGGATGTTCAAGGGCTCGCCCGCGCTCTACAAAAATCGGATCTACATCCCGGGCGTCGACAATCACATCCGCTGCATCGACGCGAGCAACGGCAAGCTGATCTGGGACTGGTCGAGCTGGGCCGATAACGATTCGTCCCCGCGGATCCTCGACGGCAAGCTCTACATCGGCGGCGAGGACGGCGATCTCAAGTGCTTCGACGCCGAGACCGGCAAGCTCGAGTGGAAAGAGTCGTACGGACGCGGGCAGGGCGAAGAGCCGGGAAGCGAAGGCATCGAGTGCTCGCTCGCGATCGCCGACAACATCGCCTACTTCGGCCACCTCGAAGGCATCGTTCGCGCGTACGACCTCAAGAACCGTAAGCTGGTGTGGAAAACGCCGAAGCTCGGCCTCGACATCGATGCCTCCGCGCTCGTCGTCGGTGACAAGCTCTACGTCGGGATCGAGGAGGGCAAGAGCACGCTGCTGTGCCTCGATCGCGCGACCGGCAAGACGATCTGGGGCAAGTCAGTGGGTGGCGGGTTGTGGGGCTCGCCGTCGAAGTTCGAGGGCAACGTCATCGTCGGCAGCAACGGCGGCAAGATGTACAGCTTCGACGGTGCCACCGGCGCCGAGAACTGGTCGTACAAGATCGGTCGCGGCACCTGGTACTCGCCGCAGATCGTCGACGGCAAGGTGATGTTCGGCTCGTACGGCGAGCACTACGAGATGCTCGACGCCAAGTCGGGCAAGTCGATCTGGAAAGGCAACCTCGGCGATCGCACGCACTCGGGCGCGGCGATCGAGGATGGCCACATCTGGTTCGGCGGTGGCTCCGGCTACATGTACTGCTTCGGACCGTGACGATCAGGTACACGCCGCGCGCACACGCGGCGAGCTGATCAGCGCGAGCACGACCACCGGCCACGGGAACGCGATCGCCCCGAACACGACGCTGGGCCACGTGATCGATTCGCGAACATCATCGAAGCCGGTGTCGGTCGGAACGAAGCCGATCATCATCACCACGTCGATCCCGATCAACGCGATCGCGCCGCATAGCCGGTGAGCAGCCGCAGACCCGACGCGCGATACGTCAGCGTCAGGATCGAGCCGAACAGGTGCGCGGCGAACAACAGCACCGACACGACGAGCCAGATGAACATCCAGTTGACGATGCTGCCGAGTCGCTCGTTCGCGCCCCAGCTCTGGATGTCGTCGAGTGGGCCGAACGTGAACAGCATCGACATGCCGATGCCGATGCAGGCGAACGAATGCCGATGATGCCGACGACCCGCGGGATGGCCGAGCGCTTGACCGGCGGTGCGAGGGTAGCGCAGGGCGTCATCGACGCGTGAAGAACGTCGCGGCGTCGGCGAGCGCGTCCGCGGAGAGCTCTCCAGGGCGGTTCGCGTGACCGAGCAGCGCGCCGCCCCACTGCATGCCCATGTACTCGGCCGTGCGGCGGAGCGTGTCGACGACGGGCGCCGAGGAACCGTCAGCGGTGCCGGATTCGCCACTATCGACGACGACGCCCCACATCCGACGGCCCGCGAGCGTCGACTTGAAGGCGAGCTTGGGGATGCGCATCCATGCGCTCCAGTGATCGAGGTAGAGCTTCGCGAGCCAGCTCACGCTGTACCAGTTGACCGGCGTGACGATCACCAGATCGGTGGCGGCCAGCGTCGCATCGACGAGCGTGCGCTCGTGACCTTCGGGGGTGACGTAGCCTGCAGAGTGGCGGGTGTCGAAGAATGGCAGCAGAGGATGATCGAGGAGGCGCACCCAGCGCTGCTGCACATCGGCCGGCAGCGCCGAGGCTGCAGCCCGCGCGAGAGCTTCGCTGTTGCCATCGCGGCGAGTGCTTGCCAGCACGAAGACGAACACGGCTACGCATAGCATCGTTCGGGAGTGCTGAGAGAACCGCGCGGGCTGCTTGCTCGCGGTGGGTTGCGATCACAACATCCGCGCGGGGATATGGCGAAGACCGGGAAGCGCGCGTCGAAGGCGAAGCCTGCCAAGGCATCGTCGAAGACGGCTGTCGCAAACGCAACGCCGGTCGCGACGGCCACTGCCAAGCCCGCGCCGACGAAGGCTCGCGCGATGAACAAGTTCCAGGCGCTCGCGCCATTTCATGTGTTGTTCGAGCGTGCGTGGAAACGGATCGAGGACGGCGACGAGCCGCGCCTCGAGGAGATCACTCGAGGAAACCGATGAGCAAAGACAAACCGAAGACTCAAACCACGGGCGAGCAGGCGCCTCCGCCCGAGCTCATCTATGCGGCGGAGCTCGAGTTCCTCGCGAAGTGGGACGGTGGTCCGCGGCCGCCGAGCTGGAAGCTGACGCCGAAGGCCGTCGTCACGTTCATCATCGGCTCGCGCGGCGAGGCGCTGAAGGTGGCGAACCACGCGCTGGTGATCACGGAGAAGTTCGTCGGCGAGCGCTCACTGGTCGAGCGTTGCGTGGTGACGCTTGCGGGTGAGCGCGGCCTGCTGCTCGTCGGCGAGCCCGGCACCGCGAAGTCGATGCTGTCGGAGCTCCTCGCTGCGGCGGTGTCGGGGACGTCGTCGCTCACCGTGCAGGGCACGGCGGGCACCGCCGAGGAGCACTTTCGGTACGGCTGGAACTACTCGCTGCTGATCGCGAAGGGCCCGCATCCCGAAGCGCTCGTGCCGTCACCGGTGCTGCAGGCGATGCGGCGCGGCGCCATCGCACGCGTCGAGGAGATCACGCGGTGCCTTCCCGAGGTGCAGGACGCGCTGGTCTCGATCCTCTCGGATCGCCGGTTGTCAGTTCCAGAGCTCGGCGTGCTCGAGCCCGCGCAGCGCGGCTTCAACGTGATCGCGACCGCGAACTTGCGCGACAAGGGCGTGTCTGAGATGAGCGCCGCGCTGAAGCGGCGCTTCAACTTCGAGACCATCGCGCCGATCGGCGATGTCGCGCGCGAGACCGAGCTGGTGCGCCGTCGCGCCAAGCAGATCGTCGCCGAGGCGGGTGCGCCGCTGGGCGTCGACGATGCGGTGCTCGAGGCGCTGGTCACCGTCTTCCGCGATCTCCGACTCGGCCGCACCGTCGAGGGCTGGCCGGTCGAGAAGCCGACGTCGGTGATGTCGACGGCGGAGGCCGTGGCGGTCGCGTCGTCGATGGGGCTCGCCGCGACGTATTTTCCGGGCGACCGCGATGTCGCGCGGTTGCTGCCCGAATATCTGCTCGGTGTCGTGATGAAGGACGAGCCGAAGGATCGCGGGAAGCTACTCGCATACTGGGACGCCAGCGTGAAGCGGCGAGCCGAGGGTGACGCGCGGTTGTGGAAATCGCTGCACGAGCTGCGGCGGGTGCTGGAGGGCTGATGCTGGGCACGCTGTTTCTCGGCGACGACGACACGACGAACGAGAGCGAACGAACCGAGCCGTCGGTCGACGCGAAGTCGTGCGATCCGGTGAAGCTCGACACGCTCGGCGAGCTGCTCGGCGTCGACGATCCGGCGGGAGATCCGCTCGATCCCACCGCGGAGGAGCACTGGATCCTCCCGCTGTCGGCGCCGTTCATCGCCGCGCTCGCGAAGATCGACGCGACGCAGCGTCCGGACATCGCGAAGCAGTGGGCGGCCACCGAGGAGTGGCAGGCCGATGGCGGCACCGCGGCATCGCTCGACCGCATGCTCGGCGAGATCGCGAAGCTTGCAAAACAGGCGGTCTCCGAAGACAAGCCGATCTTCCTCTGGCTTTCGCTGTGACGCTGCTGCCCGACGACGATCCGGTGACCGCGGTCGCCGAGCTCGCGGGCTCGACTGCGCCGTGGCTCTATGGCGTGCGCCATCACTCGCCGGCCTGCGCGGTGGCACTGCCCGCGTTGCTCGACGCCTATCAGCCCACCGCGATCGCGCTCGAGATGCCGGCCGATCTGCAGCCGTGGATCGAGTGGCTCGGTCACCCCGAGGC
>JACCYD010000281.1 GCA_013696695.1 Deltaproteobacteria bacterium
GTTCTACGCCGCGCATGATGGCGCCGACGGAGTCGCCGTCGCGGACGGCGAAGACCTGCTCTCGATCGACGAGATCGGACGAAGCTGGACCGGGCTGCGCGCTGTCTGGAGCGAGATCGGCGATCGACAGCCCGGGTTGTGGAGCGCTGCCTGGCTCCCGATCACGCACGATGGTAGCGGCAGCTACCTGTGCGCCGATCTGGCAGCCGATGGTGTGCCCGTGCTCCGGTACTGGCTCGGAGAGCCTGCGCGGCCGCGCATCGCGAGCTCGTTCGCCGACTGGCTCGCGCAGGTGGAGTGGACGGTCGAGGAGGCCTGATTCTGCACCTCCTGCGCGCGACCTCACGTTTCTTGCGTACGTGATCACGCGCAGTGCAGAGCGGCTATGATGCCCCCGCGATGGAAGCTTTCATCCAAGGCTGGGGGCTGACGATCGGGCTCTGCGGATTCATCGTCCTGGTGTTCCTGTTCGCGTGGTGGCACCTGCGTAGCGAGCTGACCTGGGCCCGTGCGCTCACGGATCACCTCGGCTTCGAGCTGGTCGCCGACGAGCCGGGTACCAAGAAGCAGGTCGGCACGCTCGAGATGCAGGTGATCCGCGACGAGGCACACTCGATCCTCACCGCGACCGATCCCGCGTGGGCGCAGAAGCAGGTGCGGAGCTGGCAGATGCGTGCGCAGCGACTCGAGCCCGCGCTGGCGTTCTGGACCGATCTGTTGCGGCAGCTAGGCTTGCTCGGCACTGTCATCGGCATCGGGCTCGCGCTGATGTACAGCGGTAGCGACATCACCAAGCTGCTCGCGCCGCTGGCGCTCAAGGTGTGGACCACGGTCGCGGGCCTCGCGACCAGCATTTTATTGTCGGCGCTGTTCGGCATGAAGCTGACCGCGTGGGTCGATGCCGCCGAGAAGAACCTCGAGGCGTGGGACGCGCAGCGGCTCGCCAGGAGGCCGGCCGCGTGAGCCTCGGTCCGCGCAAGCGCCGGGTTCGTAGACCGCCTGACCTGACGTCGCTGTTCGACGTGCTGTTCATCGTCGTGTTCGTGGCGCTGATCCGCGCTGCTGCGGCGGAACACGCGGTCGCCGCGGCGAAGGAACCGCCGAAACCACTGACGCCACCACCGAAGCCGGTGCCGGTCGAGGTCGCGGCGCTCAAGCAGCAGGCGCTGACGAACATCTCCACCGAGCTCGCGGGGCGCGCGCCGCTGATCGTTCGCATCAGCGAGACCGGCGTGATCACGCAGATCGAGGTCGACGGCAAGAAGCTGGCGCTCGATCTCCCGTTGCTCGTGCACGATCCCGATCCGACGATCCGGATCGCGTATCAGGGCGATCGGTCCGCGCAGCTGCGTGCCTGCCGCATCGCCGCCTTGCAGCTCGATCTCGATCTCGCGAACTACGTCGTGATCTTCGCGCCGGTGCGTGCGAAGGCGGAGCTGCCGCATGCCTTGATCGCAGGGCTCGAACGCGACGTCGCGCGATGCCTCGCGGATCAACGCGCGATCGCCACCATCGTCGAGCCAGTCGTCCCACCACGAGGCAAGCCATGACCGACATCCCACCGATGCCACGCGCAACACCAACGGCGAAGGACGTGGCGAAGGAGCTCGAACACCGGCAGCGCCGCCGCAAGATCCTCTTGCTGGGCGGGCTTGCTGCCGCGATCGCGGCCGCGCTGGTCTACGGCACCTGCGGCCGCGGCTGGGGGCTCGGCACGGGCACCGGCACCGGCCAGGGCGAGGGCACCAGGACGCCCGCCGATGCCGCGCCACGCCGCTGCGCGATCCAGGTCGCGGCCGAGGGCATCACCGTCGACGGTGCGAAGCTGTCGCCCACGGATGCCGTGGCCGCGTGCAAGCGAGCCGGCGCTGGGGCCGACGTGATCGTCACCGGCGATGCACGCGAGGGCGATTGGCTCGAGCTCAAGCTCGCGCTCGAGGCCGCGAAGATCGAGCTGTTCGTCCGCGCGCCCAAGTGATCAGCGCGCCGGTGATCAGCGCGCCGGTGATCAGCGACGGATGCGGATCAGCGAGCCCGGGTTGTCGGCCGTCGCGACGGTCTGCCACCAACCCGGCACCATCTTCGGTTCCATGTGCTCGTAGATCACGCGAATGTCGGCCGACGGAATGTTGACGCAGCCGAGGCTGACGTTCGCGCCGAAGCCGCGGTTCCACCACGCGCCGTGCATCGCGTGGAGGTCGGTGAAGTGCATCGCCCAGGCGACATCTTTGATGTGGTACTCGATGAGGTCGGGACGCGGGCTCTTGAACTCGGTCACCATCGTCTTCTTCGTGACGCGATAGAGGCCGGGCGGCGTCGGGTATTTCTTGCGACCGGTCGAGACCAGCGTCGCTCGGATCGGCGTGGTGCCGCGGTAGAGCACGATGGTCTGCTCGTTCAGCGTGACGTCGACCCACGGCTCGTCGGTGCCGGTGACCTCTGCAGGTGGAGTCGCGACGCGCGCGATCCGGAGATCGCGGCGCGAGATCCATTCGTCGTTACCGATCCGCGCCCAACCAGCTCTCTCCTCGAGCACGTCGACCCGGCTGCGTAGCGCGATCTCGCGCACGACCTTGCCGCGGCGCGAGGGCTCGGCGCGGATCCGCGTTGGCTTCTTGTAATCGTCGTGGTTCCAGGTCCACGCGACGGGCAGCTCGAGGTTCCCCTCGACGGCAACGCCCGCAACCTCGTCGCCCCAGTACTTCGGCACCGCGGTCGCCGGCACCAGCTCGCCGGTGGTCGTGCGGAGGTACTTCTTGCGATCGATCTCGAGCGCGAACTTCTGCTTGAACGAACGCACGATCTCCGGCGCCTGGGCCGGCACGTAGCCGCCGTTCGCGCGCACGTCGTCCTCGTCCTTGAACACGCGGCGGTCGTACCTCGGCATCCAGAGCGCGGGCGCGGTCTCGTCGCCGGGAGGCAGCGTGCTCGGCTCGCCGCGCGCACAGATCCAGCCCCGCGGTTCGAGCTCCATCCACTGGCAGTCGCTGGTCTTGGTGCCGAGGCTCTTCACGACGACGCGCGCACGCGCGCTCAGGTATCCGACGTGCTCTTTGTCGGAGGTGCGCGGGCCCGCAAAGATGCGCTCCTCGTCGCGGACCTGATAGCTGTGAAAGCCATCGCCGAACACGCTCGCGCTCTGCTCGGGCAACACGAGCTTTCCCGGCGGCGCGATCGGCGTCGGCGACTCGATCGGTTTCGGCGCGGCTGCATTCGTCTTGACGACCGCGGGTGGTGGCGTCGCTCGCAGGTCATCGACGTCGCGCGGCGCGGTGGTCTTGTCGGGCGCGCCACCGCACGTGCTCGCCACTGCGAGCACCGCCACGAACCACGTCCGCTTCAGCATCGAACAACCCTCCACACGCTGCCTCAGTCCGCCCATCGTACGTGGTCGCGGTGTGGCCGTCACGGGTGCGCGATGCGCTTACATCTGCTCAGCCACGCGACGAGCGGACGAGCGCTTCCATCTCGGTGCCGAGCTGTTTCGCGCGGTCCGGATCGAGCACCAGCGCGCCGGGCAGCGCGTCGATCAGCTGCTTCTCCTCGGGCGTCAGGTCCAGATCCTGGAACACGACGAGATACGCGCACGCGAATGCGAGCTCGCGCGCGCCGTTCGGAACCAGGTGCTCGCCGATCGACAGCAGCCGGTTCGCGTCGATCTTGTGACTGAGATCGAGATCCTGGATGCCGGCCATCTCGCAGATCATGTGCGAGATGCCGATCAAGACCATGGTCTCGGCGATGTCACTGCGCTTGTCGGCGGCCGCGGCGAGGCGAGCGACGTCGATGATCGCACTCGCCTCGGCGGGCGACGGCTTGGCGTGGATCGCTTGGAACGTCGTGAGGAGGCGGGCGTCGAAGTTCACGTCGCCACGCTACCACCGGTCCGCCGAGCAAGGCTGCGAGCTACCCGATGGTCGTGCGAGCCGACCCACATGGAAGCACCGATGCCGGCGCCACCCTCGACGACGGCTGCATTGGACAGGTGTTGGCCGTAGACTGTGGGCATGTGCCTCATCTGCGTCGAGATCGCGAAGTCGAAGATGTCCGTGAACGAGGCGCGGCAGCAGCTACGCGAGATGCGCCTCGGCATGGACAAGGACCACATCGCCGAGGTCGAGGCCAAGCTCGATCAGGTCGAGAAGGCGACGAGCGGCAAGCCGTAAGCGTGCGAGTGAGCTCGACTGCTCGCCAAGCCCGTCCTCCGTCTGCACGGCACCGCATTGCACGAGGCGTCGTGAACCTCGACGACTACTTGCGCGGCGAATGACGGATTTGCGCGCGCGGCAGCGATGGCTTGCTCGGACGCAGGGTCAGGAACATCGCGCCGAGGCAGCTCGCGATCAGGAGCAGCGACAGCAGCGGCGTGCCGATCACGTACGGCGTGGCGACCGCACCTGCGAGCACGATCATCAGGATGGTACCGTTACGACGGCGGCGGGCCGCGCGCTCGAGATCGTGTAAGCGATCCGCCGCGGAATCGTCGTCGTCGGTGTCCGGATCGTCCGTCTGCTGCTGGCGATCGTGCTCGCGCAGATCGGTGAGCAGCGCGCTGGCCTCTTCGGCTTGCTCGCTGTCGACAAGGATATGCAGCGGCACGAACACGCCGCCCAGCCCGCCGAGCATGCTCGCGTGCTGCTCGGCGTTGATCAGCACCGGGATGCCATGGGCCTCGAACGCGGCGCGCACCAGCGCGGCATCCGCCGGCCCCGAGCACGTACCGATCCGAACGCGACCCACGAGATCGTGTCTAGCACGAGATCAGCGACGCTTCGTCCACAGAGCGAGGGCGATGCCGCCGAGGATCGCGGCGGTCGCACCGACGAGCCGGTAGGTCACGGATTCTCCGAGGATCAGTGCGCCACCTGCGGCAGCGATCACGGGCACCGACAGCTGGACGATGGCTGCGTGGGACGGCGCGAGCTCCGGCAGCGCGGCGTACCACAGGCTGTAGCCAAGGCCCGACGCGAGCGCGCCGGAGGCGATGGCGAGCAGCGCGCCTTCGAGCGAGCAGCGGCCGCCGACGATCGGAAGTGTGAGTAATAGCAGTGCGGCGAGGGGCACCGCGCGCATGAAGTTGTCTGCGGTGGCGGCGAGCGGGCGCGTGGCACCGCGGCCGCGCAGCGAATACACGCCCCACGCGATGCCGGCGGCGATCATCAGGACCGCACCGATCGGATCGGGGGCGGCGAGGCCGGGCGCGACGAGCACGACGAGGCCGCTCGCCGCGATCGCGACGCCGAGCCACTCGAGCGCGCGAGGGCGATCGCCGCGCAGCACCGCCCAGCCGAGCATCGTCATCTGGACAGTGGCGAACAGGAGCAGCGCGCCGGTCGCGGTGGTGAGGCGCAGATACGCGAACGAGAACGCCGCGGCATACGCGAACAACGCGGCGCCCGACGACCAGCTGCCGGCACGAGCGCTGTCGTCTCGCGTCCGCAGCCAGCCGATCACCGCGAGCACGGCGGCACCCGCACCGATCCGGATCGCGGTGAAGCTCGCCGCGTCGATCGCACCATCACCGAGCGCCGTGCGACAGAGCAGCGAGTTCGCCGCGAAGCCGAACAGCGCCGCACCGGTCAGCGCGATCACGGCCCCACGGCTTCGCACCGCCGCATGGTGCACCAGCCGGAGTGATTTGGCGTTTCGGTCCAGACGCCCAATGATCTCGACAGGCTAGGGGGGTGGATCCTGTCCCCGGTTGCTAAGCATGCGAAAGGCTCTTCGCGGCGCGGCGTCAGCGACGCGCTGGTAGATGGTGTGGTTTCCGTCGAGGAACTGGCGGTCGGACCGGCGGCAAACCGCGGGGTTGAGCTGGGCATGGTCATCGCAACTCGGAGGTGACGTGACGGAACACCGATCGGACGAGCTGGTGGGGCAGGTGGTCGAGGACCGCTATCGAATCGAGGCCCGGCTGGGCGCCGGTGGCATGGGCGTGGTGTATCGCGCGCGTCACATCAAGGTCGGCCGCGAGGTCGCGATCAAGGTGCTGCACGATCACCTGCTGTCGGATCCGATGATGGTCGCGCGGTTCGAGCGCGAGGCGGCGATCGCGGCGCGGCTCGCACATCGAAATCTGATCTCCGTGATCGATGTCGGCGAGACCGCGACGAAGCAGAAGCTGATGGTGCTCGAGCTCGCGCGCGGCCACAGCCTCGCGGAGATCGTGGCGGATGGTCCACTGGCGCGCGACCGCGTGGTGGCGCTGACGGCGCAGCTGCTGGCGGGGCTCGAGCACGCCCACACCGCGGGGCTCGTGCATCGCGACCTCAAACCTGAGAACGTGATCGTCGAGGTCGACGAGCACGGCGTCGAGATCCCGAAGATCGTCGACTTCGGTGTCGCGTTGCTGCGCGGCGGCGACGACAAGCGACTGACCACGGCGGGGATCGTGCTGGGCACGCCGCACTACATGGCGCCGGAGCA
>JACCYD010000286.1 GCA_013696695.1 Deltaproteobacteria bacterium
CCTCGAGCCTCGGTGGCGGGCTGGTCGATGGCGATGATGTCGCGCTCGAGGTCGTGATCGATGCCGGCGCGACCGGCCTCGTCACCACGCAAGCCTCGACCAAGATCTACAAGGGCACGTCGCGGCAGCGCCTCGACGTGCGCGTGCATGGCGATGGTTGTGCGCTCGTGGTGCCGGATCCGATCGTGCCGTTTCGCGATGCCAGCTATACGCAGGTCACGCGCATCGCGCTGGATGCCGGAGCGTCGCTCGTGCTGTGCGACATCGTCACTGCCGGGCGGCTCGCGTACGGCGAGCGGTGGTCGTGCACGCGGTTCGACAGCACGCTCTCGATCGAGATCGGCGGCGCGCGCAAGCTGCACGATCGCGTGGTCCTCGATCAAGGCTCCTCGACTCGATCGTCGATCGGCCAGCGCATGCAGCGCTTCGCGGCGATGGCTACCGCGGTGATCGTCGGCCCGCGCGTCGGTGCGCTCGGCCGCGCGGAGCTCGCCGCGTTGCCACAGGTCGAGAAGCACGCACCGGTGATCGTGGCCGGCAGCGAATTCGTCGACGGCGCGATGCTGCGGATTGTTGGCGAGGACATCGAGCAGGTCGTCGCGGCGACGCGGTCGATCTTGCGCGCGGCGTGCTCACAGCTCGGCGAGGATCCGTGGTCGCGCAAGTGGTAAGTCAGCGAATCCGTTCGAACGCGTAGAGCTCGCGCAGCGGATGCGGGCGCTTCTCGATGATCGAGCGCAGGAGCGCGGCGCCGAGGCAGCTGTAGGTGATGCCGTTGCCGCCGTAGGCCATCGCGAACAGCACGCGATCGCCGTACTGCTCGTGGGGCCCGAAGAACGGCAGGCCGTCGGGGGTCTCGGCGAACGTGCCGGCCCATGCGAACGCCCGCGTCAGCTCGAGGTCGGGGAACAGCTTGTTCGCGTAGCGATGCAGCGAATTCGCCCGCTTGTCGACGCGGCGATCTCGAACGGCCGGCCGATCGACGGCATCGTCTTCACCGCCGACGATGATGCGACGATCGGAGGTCGTGCGCAGGTAGTGATACGGCCGTGCCGACTCCCACAGGATCGTCTTCGCGATCGGAGCCAGCTGCGCCGGCGAGACCGGATCGGTGACGAAGGCGTAGGAGCTGCGGTTGCGCGCGACGCGTCGCGAGAGCCAGCGCTGTCCCTCGTAGCCGGCCGCGACGATCAGGTGATCGGCGCGGATCTCGAAGCCGCGGTCGGTCCGGAGCGCGACCGTGCGCGAGGTCGTGCCCGCGAGCTCGACCCGCGTCCGATCGAAGATCCGGGTCCCGCGACGATGCGTGCGTGCAAACAGTCGACACGTGAAGCGATATGGATCGAGCGTGGCGGCGACCCGCGAGTACAGCGCACCCGGCGCGACGAGCCCGTACCGCGCGCGGATCTGCGCGGGCTCGAGGTATCGACTGGGAATGCCGTGCCGCACGCGCAGCTGGTGCTCGGCGAGGAGCTTCGGCAGGTCGCGCGCCTTCGAAGCGAGGTACACGCTGTCGCTCCGCTTGAAGCCGACATCGCGAATGCTCCGGCAGAGTCCGATCAGCTCCTCGGTCGCCTCGACGCAGGTCGAATAGGCGAGGGCCGCCGTGCGCTCGTCGTACCGCTTCGCGAGCTCGGTCATGTGGACATCGATCTCGTACTGGATCAGCGCGGTGCTCGCCGCCGTCGACCCCCATCCGAGGTCGCGTTGTTCGATCACGATCACGTCGTGGCCGTGGCTCGACAGCTCCTCGGCGATCAGTGCACTCGTGATCCCGCCGCCGACGATCGCGACATCGCACCGCTGATCGCGATCGACCTGCGGGTACGTGGGCAGCAGCCCGTTCTTGATCACCCAGAACGGGTAGCCGCTCTTGGTGTCCATGCAGCGGAGCCTAGTGCATCGAGCTGGGAAGGCTAGCTGCGAGCACGCCTCATACCGCCGCGATCTGATACTCACGCGTCGTGAGGCTTGCTCCCCGCGACGTCGACAAGCTCGTCCTGCACAACGCCGGGTTCCTCGCACAGAAGCGGCTCGCGCGCGGCGTGCGGCTGAACTACCCGGAGGCGATCGCGTTGATCGCCACGCAGCTGCTCGAGCTGATCCGCGATGGTCGCCGCGTCGCCGAGTTGATGGATCTCGGACGCACGTTGCTCGGGCGCTACCAGGTGATGGATGGCGTGCCGGAGCTGGTCACCGAGGTGCAGGTCGAGGGCACGTTTCCCGACGGCACCAAGCTCGTCACGGTGCATCACCCGATCGTCGCCGATCACGGCGATCTCGAGCTCGCGCTCTACGGCAGCTTCCTGCCGGTGCCGGATCGCGCGCGCTTCGCCGCCACCCCGATCGTCGTGATCCCGGGCGCGGTGCTCGTTGTTGCCGGCGACATCGAGCTCAACGAAGGGCGGCCGGTGCGCGAGATCGTCGTCGTCAATACCGGCGATCGACCGATCCAGGTGGGCAGCCACTGTCACTTCGTCGAGACCAACCGCGCGCTCCACTTCGATCGCCCCGACGTGCAAGGTATGCGGCTCGACATCCCGGCCGGTGCGGCGGTGCGGTTCGAGCCCGGCGAGCAGAAGACCGTGCGGCTGGTATCGGGGCGCCGTCCGCAAGATTTCTCGCGCGGACCGACCGAGGGGCAATGAGTCACCGGATCGACCGCAAGGCCTATGCGGATCTGTACGGGCCGACCGTCGGCGATCGCGTGCGGCTCGGCGA
>JACCYD010000292.1 GCA_013696695.1 Deltaproteobacteria bacterium
CGATGGCGAAGCGGCCGGCGGATCGGTTCGCGAACGCGCTCGACTTCGCGGCGGCATTTCGCGTCGCGGCTGGGCTCGACGAGGCGACGGAGGTCGTTCCAGCCCTCGAAGCGGGGCTGCGAGATACCTTGCTGGCCGGCGCGCCACAGCCGATCGCCGAGGCGATCGCAGCGCTCGGCGCGGCGCGCCACGTTCATCAGGCACGCGACGCCGTCGCCGATATCGTGCGCGTGATCGTGCGGTATCTCGGCGCGATCGCGCTTGCGTGCCGCACGCGCGTCGGGCCAGGTGGCGAGCGCGACGCCGAACGTGCGGGCGAGCTGCTCGCGACGCTGAGGCGCCGTGGGTTGACCGATGGCGAATGGGTCGAGCTCGCGCGCGAGCTGACGGCTCCGTTCGCGCGCCGGCGCGACGTCTTTCCGGTGCCGGAGCTGGTGACGCTGTTCCACGACAGCGGCGCGAAAGCGTTCGACGACCTGCTGAGCGTGCAGAGCTCCGAGCGCCACGGCGCACCGGAAGATGAAGTGCGAGACGTCGTCGAGCGTGCCTTGCCGAGGCTCGCCGAGCTGTTGCGTGCGCTGGCGTTCCTCACCAACGACTACGCGCTGGTCGTGCCGCATACCGGCGGCACCGCTGATCGCTGGATGGGAACGGCGAGGACACGACGCACGGTGGTGCCGGTGAGCGGCATCGTCGAGGCTGGCAAAGCACTGCTGATCGACAATCGCGGCGTGCCGGTGCTCGGTCTGTGGCCGATCGTGCAGGTCGCGGCGCCGACGCCGGGCGCACCGGAGGACGTGTTCTTCCTCGCCGGCAAGGGTCGCCACGGGGCGCGCCTGGTGTCGTTACCCGCGGGGTTCGAGCGCCACGACGACGCGCTGTGGAACTGGTATCGCGACGAGCTCGGCCAGGACGAAGGTGACAAGGAAGCCGCCGCTGCAAAGGAGCAGGCGCCGTATCGCGGGCTCGCTGCCTTCACGCCGGCAGATGCCGGGATGTTCTTCGGCCGCGAGCGCGAGGCCGAGGCGTTTCTGAATCGGCTGCGCGTGTCGACCTTGCTCGCGGTGGTCGGCGCATCGGGAGCCGGCAAGAGCTCGTTCGTGCAGGCGGGCGTGGTGCCCGACCTACCCGCGGGGTGGAAGACGCTGACCGTGCGGCCGGGATCGACGCCGATCGCGACGTTGGCCACGCAGCTCGCGGGCTGGGGCGTCGACGTCGGTAATCTGCGCGACGCGATCGCGACCGATCCGCGCGTGCTCGGCGAACGCGTGCGTGCCGCGGCGGCGGCACAGGGCGCGACCCTGCTGCTGATCGCCGATCAGTTCGAAGAGATCTTCACGCTGTGTCACGATCGCGACGAGCGCCGGCAGTACGGTGCGGCGATCGCCACGATCGCGAGGAGCGCCGAGGATCCCGTGCGCGTGATCCTGACGATGCGCGACGACTTCTTGCTACGCGCCGAGCAGCTACCGGCGCTGCGCGATCGGTTGGGGCAAGGGCTCGAGCTCCTCGCGATGCCGGCGCCCGAAGATCTGCGGCGCATCCTCGTCGAGCCGGCGCGCCGCCACGGCTACGAGCTCGAGGACGCGGCGATGGCCGACGAGATGATCGCGCAGATCGTGGATCAGCCGGGCGCGCTGCCGCTGCTCGCGTTTGCCGCCGCGAAGCTCTGGGAGGTTCGCGATCGTCACTTCCACACGCTGCCGCGCAAGGCGTACGAAGCGATGGGCGGTGTCGGCGGGGCACTCGCGCAACATGCGGAGACCACGCTCGCAACGCTGCCGCCCGACGAGCTGTTCCTCGTGCGCGAAGCGTTTCGTCACCTGGTGACCAGCGAGGGCACGCGCGCGGTGCTGTCGCGCGACGAGCTCGTCCAGTTGCTCGGTGAGGGGCCGCGTGCCGAAGCCGTGGTCGAGAAGATGGTCGGCTCGCGCTTGCTCGTCGCGCAGGAAGGCGAAGGCAACGCCGAGCACATCGAAGTCGTGCACGAGGCGCTGATCCGCGCGTGGCCGCGGCTCGTCACCTGGCGGCAAGAAGATGCCGAAGGCGCGCGCCTTCGCGATCAGCTACGCGCGGCGGCCCGGCAATGGGAAGCCAAGCAACGACCACGTGGTCACCTGTGGCGCGCCGAGCAGCTGACCGAGTATCAGCTGTGGCGAACGCGCTACCGCGGGCGGCTCACCGATCTCGAGGAGGAGTTCGCGAGTGCCGCGCTCGCCGACGCGGCACGTGGACGCCGGTTGCGGCGCACGTTGCTCGCGGTGACGGCGGTGATCGCGGTGATCGTGATCGCGGGCCTGTTGTGGCTCACCGATCGAGCGCGCAAGCAACGCGTCCTCGCAGAGGAGGCGAATGTTCGCGCCGAGTCCGCCCTGACCGAGGCGCAGGCCCGGATGATCGGCCTCTATCAGGAGCTCGGGCGCCAGGAGCTGGCGGCAGGCCGACAGCTGCGAGCGCTGGTGTATCTCGCCGCGGCGTACGGTCGAGGCGGCGACGGCGCGGCGCTGGCATCGATGCTGGCGCAAGCCGCGCGGCCGGTCGACGCGGAGCGAGCAAAGATCAGCGGTCACACCGACTGGGTGATCGGCGCGGTCTGGGCGGGGGATCAACTGATCACCGCGAGCAAGGATGGCAGCATGCAGTGGTGGCGTGCTGGCTCGGTCGAGCGCGTGGTCGCGCATCGCGGTGGAGTGATCGCGATGGCGGCCCGCGGCAACCGGCTGGCGACGAGTGGCGCCGACGGCACGGTGACGATGTGGAACGGCGTGAAGCCAGCGCATGCGATCGCCGGCCGTGGTGAGATCCGCGCGCTCGCGTGGAGTGCCGATGGTGCACGCCTGGCGTCGGCCGGGAAAGCTGGGCAACTCCACGTCGACGACAGCGACGGACGCGCGATCGCATCGACGACGCTCGCCGGTCCGCTCGGTGTGGTCGAGCTGTCGCCGGATGGCGCACGCGTTGCGACCGGCGGGAAGTCGGGAACCCTGTGGATCGCTGATGCGGTTCGTCTCCAGACGTCGATCAAGCTCGAGCACGGAGCCGAGATCTTCGGGGTGTCGTGGTCACCCGATGGCAAGCGGATCGCCAGCGCCGGCGCCGACGGCAGAGCGATCGTCTGGGATGCCACCACCGGCAAGCGCCTGGTGACGCTCGCGGGCCACGCCTTGCGCGTCAATGCCGTGGCTTGGAGCAGCGATGGCACGCGCGTGATGACGTCGAGCAAGGACGCGACCGCGCGGGTCTGGGATTCGCGCGATGGCCGGCAGGTGCTCGTCCTCGCCGGTCATAGCGAGGAGGTCAACGGCTCGGCGTTCTCGCCGGATGGTGCAACGATCGTGACTGCGAGCGACGATCGCACCGCACGCTCGTGGGACGCCCGCACCGGTGCGGCGCTGATGACCTTCGAAGGTCACACGGGCGGCGTGATGGTCGCAGCGTTCAGTCCAGACGGTGCGCGGCTCGCGACGTCGTCGTACGACCACAGCGCGAGAGTCTGGGATGCTCGCGCCGGCGCACGACGCGCCGTGTTCATCGCCGAGCGCGGCGAGGTCCACGCAGCTGCGTTCGTGACGGGCGATCGGGTGGCGATCGGCGGCAGTGCCGGCGAGACGGCGATCTGGAACCCGAAGAGTGGCGAGCGCAAACAGCTCGCTGGAGCGAAGGGTGACGTCACGATCGTGACGGTGTCTGTGGATGGTCGCGCGCTGACGGCAGCCGACGACGGGACCGGCCTGGTCTGGGATGGTGCCGGCGTGTTACGGGGCACAGCGTCGGAGTCGGGCACGCCGATCCGGGCGGCCGCGTGGAGCCGCGATGGGATGACGATCGCGATCGGTGGCGCGAACGGCAGCGTGCGACTCGTGCGCGGAGATGGGACGCAGTTCTTGCCGAAGCAAGCCGCGATCACGGCGCTGGCCTTCGGTCCGGACCAGCTAGCCATCGGGACGATCGAAAATGCGGCGCTCTACACGACGGCGAGCGCCCCGCCGATCGCGTTGCGCGAGCACACCGGTGCGGTGACCTCGCTTGCATGGAGTCCCGACGGGGCGAAGCTCGTGACCACGAGCGCCGATCGGAGCGCACGAATCTGGAACGCACGGGGTGCGCTGCTGGTGACGTTGCGCGGCCATACCAATGCCGTGGTGGGTGCCGCATGGTCGCCAGATGGCGAACACATCGTGACGTCGAGCTGGGATCGCACCGCGAAGCTGTGGCGCGCCACCGACGGCGAGTTGCTCGCCTCGCTCGATCGCCACACCGATTGGGTGATGCAAGCCGCGTTCACGCCCGACGGTGGTCGCGCGGTGACGGCGAGCCACGATGGAGCCGCGATGCTGTGGGACCTGCCCGGAGGCAAGCTCCTCGCGACGTTCGCGCATCGCGACGAGGTCAACACGATCGCGATCTCCGCCGATGGTGCTCGCGCATTGACCACGAGTCAGGACGGCACGGTGATGGTGTGGGACATCGCAGCCGACCGGCGGAGCCGCGCCGAGATCGAGGAGCTCGTGCGGTGTCGCGTCCCGTTCCGGCTGGACGGCGACAAGCTGATCCCGATCGAGCCGAGCTGCGAAACCGCTCGGTAACCCGCCTTCCGGACAGCTGAACGCGCCACCTCGAGTCCGACTCGCGCGGCTGGTTGCAGTCCTAATCGCGCGGTTCGCAGGTCACAGCTGCAGACGCATCGCCGTAAAGCGCTTCCAGAATCGTGAACCGCGGAGCCGCGCAATGGAGATCGCCGACGGTGGGCTCCGGTGCTTCGACGAGCCGCACTGGACGTGCGTGCGACAAGCAACCCACACACAGCGTGGCGAACATCGCGCCGAGCAGTTTCTTCACAACTCGAGAGACACGCCGTCGGTAGAGCTGTTGCTGCGATCGATCTAACTTTGCGAAATTCCTCGCTGGCGGTGGTCGTATGCTACCGCGATGTTCGGTAACGAGGACACCAAGCTCTATCGCGTGCTGATGTTCGACGAGCTCGAGGAATACGAGTCGGTGATCGAGCGGCTGACGTCCGCGGCCGAGCGTGGGGATGGCATCGCCTTGTCGAACCGCGGTCTAGCGCGCGCCGAGATCGGCGAGGCCGACGAAGCCCTGGTCGATTTCACTGCCGCGATCGCTGCGATTCCGCGCGCGAGCGTCCCTCGGATGAACCGCGGCAACCTGCTCGAGAAGCTAGACCGTTCCGACGAGGCGTTGATCGATTACGGTGCCGCGGTCGAGCTCGAGCCGCAGGATCCCTACTATCGGCGGACGCGCGCGCATCTGTTGCATCACCTCGGCCGGTTTGCGGAAGCGATCGCCGACTACGATGTGGCGATCGAGATCGAACCCGATTTACGGCGGACGCGTGACGATCGTGATCGCGCTCGCGACAAGTTGCCCGTGACTAGCTAACGGGTCCGGCCTATTTCGACGTGCTGGCGAACGCGCTGTCGTGACTCACTCGAGCTTCAGGATCAGATCGTAGTCGCCGCGTCCGGACAGGTGGACGTTGACGTGCTCGACCGCGGGGATCGGGACGACGAACGGCTCGCACCTCGCCGGGCCGGCATAGATCGGATTGCCGTGGTGGTTGGAGATCGTGATCGAGACGGGGCTCGTATTGCAGCTCGGCTGTTGCCAGGTGATCGTGAGCCGGCGGGTCCGCGTCGACGGGTTGGCGACTTGCGTATCGTTCGAGCTCGAACCACGACCCCTCTTGACCAGGTCACCGGTGATGCGGATCTCGTAGGCTGGCTCGCCGTCGCCGTTGCGAGACAGCGCCACACCGCAAGCGAGGGGCGCGATGCAAAGACCGAACGTGCGTAGTCTCATCGGAGCCTCCAGACGCGCAACGTGCCAGCGATGTCCTCACCGATCGTGAGGAAGCGGTTGTCCTCGAAGGGATCGGCGATCACCGAGTGGACTTCGCCCTGGCGTGCGTCGACGGTGGTGAGCGGATCGGTGCCCTCCCACAGCATCAGCTCGCCGGTGTAACGAGCCGCGGTGACGACGTGTCCGCCGACGTGGGCGGCGGAGACCTCGAAGCCGTCGGGGTCACCGAGCAGGCTCGCGCGCAGAGCGCCGCTCTCGGTGTCGAAGCGGCGCGCGATGCCGTCGTGCGACGCGGTGAGGATCTCGGCACCATCGCTCGAGTACGACGCGGACACCACGTCGGCGCCGCCGGTGGCGAGCTCGTGGAGCAGCGTTCCGGAAGGTAGCTTCCAGACTCGCAGCGCGCCGGCACATGCCGCGAGCAGCGAGCTGCCGTCGGGTGCGACGGCGATCGTCGGGCTGCACCGTTTGCCCGCGGGGAGCGTCGTGCGCACGGCGCCGGTGCGCGTGTCCCACAAGGTGACGAGGGCGTCGACGTCGCGTCTGCCCGCGGTGATCGCGGTGGCGCCATCGGGCGAGAACCTGGCCGCCGTGAGGGGATAGCCCGCTGCGAGCACCGTTCGTTCACCACCGGTGCGCGCGTCCCACAGCACCGCCGTGCCGTCGCAGCTCGCGCTCAGCAGATCGTCGGCGTGACGGTCGAGACCGGTGATGGCGCAGGTGTGCTTGGCGAACGTGCGCAGACGCTGATGCGTCGTCGTGTTCCAGGTCGCGACCGCGCCCTCGCGATCGCCGGTCGCGAGCTCGTTACCGTCCTCGGAGAAGGCGAGATGCGCCACGGCGTCCGCGTGCGGATACACCGCGATCAGTCGTCCGTCGTCGCGTCGCCACAGCTTCGCGGTGTCGTCGACGCTGCGCGTGCTCGCGGTGGCGAGGTAGCGGCCGTCGCGCGTGAACGCGAGGCTGGTGGCCGCGCCCAGGTGGCCGCCAAGCAAACCGACGCGTTCGCCGGTGGCGACATTCCATAACTCTGCCGCTGGCCGCCCGGAGACGGTCGCGAGCAAGCCATCGGGGGACGGCCAAGCGAGGTCGGTATCGCCGGTGAGCGGTAGCGAGCGAACGAGGGCGCCGGTCTCGACATCCCAGACGCGCGCGCCCCTGTGTGCGGTCACGAGGTACCGGCCGGCAGCGTCGAACACGACGTGCCGCGCGATCACATCGCCGAGCGTGTGCACGAGCGCGCCGGTCTCGAGATCGAAGACCAACACTCCTTCCTCAGCTTCGCGCTCCAGCAACTTGACGGCGACGCGGCGGCTGTCGCGCGTGACGTCGACGAACGACGCGTAATACGGCAGCGAGATGTCCGTCTGCTCGCGGAAGCGCGCGGTGTCCCAGCGCCGGATGTGGCGGTGGGTGCCGGTGATCAACGCGTCCGGAACGTGCCACCAGACGTTGTGAACGGTGTCGTCGTGCGGCAGCGACACGAGCAGCTTGCCCGTGACCGCATCCCAGACTTCGACGACGCTGTGGTAGCTCCCGACGGCAACGCGCGCGCCATCGGGCGACCACGCCGCATCGAACGGGTTGCTGGTGTGCAGT
>JACCYD010000314.1 GCA_013696695.1 Deltaproteobacteria bacterium
GTCGCGTACTCATGCTGGTCCTCCCGTCGAGCCACTGAGATCCACGCTACGGATTCGGATCGACTTGTCGATCCTCCCGATCAGTTTTCTCGTCGAGAACCGTCAGAATTTCCGGGCAAGCTCTAAATTAGTGATGCGGATGTTCGCGAGTGTGATCGCGATCCCGAAGGCCGATGGCACCTGGCAGGTCGCTCCGCTATTCGCGCTTGATGTGGATCTGATAGCGTCGCCGCCGCATGAAGATCGCTGTCATCGGCACAGGCTACGTCGGGCTCGTCACCGGCGCCGGCTTCTCCGACTTCGGCCACGACGTCACGTGCGTGGACATCGAGCCCACCCGTATCGCCGCGCTGCAACGCGGTGAGATTCCTTTCTTCGAGCCCGGTCTTCCCGAGCTCGTCGCGCGGAACGCCAAGCTCGGTCGCCTGCGATTCACCACGTCCACCGCCGAAGCCGTCGCCGCCGCGCAGATCGTGTTCATCGCCGTCGGCACGCCGTCCACCGCGGAGGGCGCCGCCGATCTCTCGTACGTGATCGAGGCCGCGCGCCAGATCGGTGCAGCGATCTCGCAGTTCACGGTGGTGATCACCAAGAGCACCGTTCCGGTCGGCACCGCTGACAAGGTCAAGGCCGCCGTCGCATCGACCACCAAGCATCCGTTCGCAGTCGCCTCGAATCCCGAGTTCCTCAAGGAAGGCGATGCCGTCAACGACTTCCTCAAACCCGCGCGCGTCATCGTCGGGGCAGACGATCAGAAGGCGATCGAGCTCCTACGCAGCCTCTATCACGGTGTGCTGCGCACGAACGATCGCATCCAGGTGATGGACATCCGCTCCGCCGAGCTCACCAAGTACGCAGCCAACGCGATGCTCGCCACGCGCATCTCCTTCATGAACGAGCTCGCCATCCTGTGCGAAGCCGTCGGAGCTGACATCGAGACCGTCCGCAAGGGGATCGGCTCCGACCCACGGATCGGGGCGAAGTTCTTGTTCGCAGGTGCCGGCTTCGGCGGCTCGTGCTTCCCGAAGGACCTCCGCGCCCTCGCTCACACCGCGCGCGAACACGACGTCAAGCTCGGCGTCGTCGAGGCCGTCGAGCGCGCGAACGAGCGCCAGAAGCGCGTGCTCGGCGAGCGCGTGATCTCTCACTTCGGCGGCAACCTCGAGGGCAAGCGCGTCGCGATCTGGGGCCTCGCGTTCAAGCCCGAGACCGACGACATCCGCGAATCCCCCGCCCTCACGCTGATCGAGCAACTCGCTGACGCCAAGGCCACCCTCGCCGGCTACGACCCGGAGGCGATGCCGAATGTTCGCGAGCGACTGGGCGACGCGTTGATCCTCGCGTCAGATCCGTACGCTGCGGCCACGGGCGCCGATGCGCTCGTACTCGTCACCGAGTGGCACGAGCTGCGCCATCCCGATCTCGCGAAGCTCAAGTCGATCATGCGAACGCCGGCACTCTTCGACGGACGCAACGTGTGGTCCGGCCCGGAAGCCCGCGCAGCCGGCTTCCATTATCAGGGCATCGGCCGCCGAGCCTGACTTGCATCGCTCGTTGCGATCAGACATCGTCGCTCGTCCTCGGGAGAGCTAGCCAACTGTCCGCGGCGTTACGCCGCGGCTGATCACGACCCACCATGAACCTGGCGCCTCACGCTCATCGGCGGCGACTCCAACCGTCTACGACGGGCGCTGCGCTAGCGGCTTCGCTTTTCTGTCGCCGCCGATTCGCTTCGGCTCCTTGCCGAGCAAGTGGCTAATCCGAGGACGCTCTATTTGCTGCGCGCCTGGAGCCAGCTCCAGTACCGCGCGATGCCCTGCTCGGGGCGCGTCGTCGGCTCGTAGCGCAGCAACGCGCGTGCGCGATCGATGTTCGCGTACGTGATCGGCACATCACCGGGCTGATCCGGCTGCCACTCGATCGTCGCCTTCTTACCGATCACTCCCTCGATGATCCGCACCAGCTCGATCAACGAGATCGTCTTCGTCCCACCGAGATTGACGATGTCGTAGCCACCGGGCGCAACCTTCTCGATCGCCGCGACCGTGCCGCTGACGATGTCGTCGATAAAGGTGTAGTCGCGTCGCGATTCGCCATCGCCGAACAGCGTGATCGGGCGCCCATTCGAGATCGCGTGCGTGAACTTCGGGATTGCCATGTCGGGGCGCTGGCGCGGTCCGTAGACCGTGAAGAACCGAAGCGCGAACACGCCGAGACCGAACAGGTCGCGATACGCCGACAGCTGCAATTCGTTCATCCGCTTCGTCGCAGCGTAAGGCGACGCTGGCGTCAGGCACGGATCGTCCTCGCGAAACGCCTCGGCCACGCCTGACTTCGCGCCGTACACGGAGCTCGACGATGCGAACACCAGGCGCTGGTTTCCGAGGGCGCGCATTCGCTCGATGATCACGCCCGTGCCTTCGATGTTGGTACGCAAGTACCGCAGTGGTTCGGCAAGCGATGGCCGCACACCCGCGAGGGCACCGAGATGGCAGACGACATCGACGGACTCGTCGATCACCTTCGCGACCGTCGCCGGATCGCAGAAGTTGCCCTCGACCATCGCGAAGCGCTCCAGCTTCGCGAGCTCGGTGGCATTGCCGCGCTTGATCTCGGCCGGGTAGAGATAGCCGTCGAAGACGTCGAGCCCGGTGACACGGTGGCCGGCCGCGACGAGGCGTTCGCTCGTGTGCGAGCCGATGAAGCCAGCCGCGCCGGTGACTACGACATGCATGCGTGCACTGTTGCCCGGGGCCCCCGCCAGGAGCAAGCCGACGTGGTACCTAGCCACGCATGTCGGTCGCGTTCGTGTTCACGAACCCGGGACATCACCTCGAGATGATGGAACCCGTGGCCGACGAGCTCCGTCGACGCGGGCAGCGCGTCTCCATGATCTCGCTCGCCGAGGTGCGTGGCCTCAAGACGCCACAGCGGACGCCGCCGATCACGCGCGTCATCCCGTTCGACATTCGCAAGCGTGCCGGCCAGACCGAGAGTCCGGGCATCGAGCTCCGCGAGTGGCAACGTGGATCGCTCGCGAAGCGTCTCGCGTGGTGGGTCGGGCTCGCCCCGCGACTCGCATGGCTCCTGCGCAAGGCGCGCGTCGTGGTGATCCCGAACGATGCGGTGTTCCCGTACGTCGAGCTGCTGGCACTGACCCGCCGCCTCGGCATCCGCAGCGTCCTCGTGCAGGAGGGCATCAGATTTACGTTCCCGGGGGGCCATGCCGGTCCCTCCTATGGTGCGGGCGGCTGCGATGCCGTGTGCGTGTGGGGCGAAGGCAGCCGCGAGTATTTCGAGCGCACGGGCGCGCCGGCGGAGCGCATCACCGTCACCGGTGCACCGCGGATGGACACCATCGAACCTGCACGATGGGAGGCACGAGGGCGCGAGCTGCTGTCGTCTCTCGGGTTATCGAAGCCTCCGCTCGCGTTTCTCTCCAACCCGATCGAGATCCAGGGCTACGGCGACAAGGCTGTGCGGCTGAGCTGCTTCGAACAGCTCGTCACCGCAGCAGCGCCTCTCCTCGTGGCGCGCGACACCACGCTGATCGTCAAGACGCACGCGTACGAGGATCCCGCGGAGTACGAGGCGATCGCGCGACGCAGCGCACATCCCGAGCGGATCCGCATCCTCGGCGCGATGCCGATCTTCACGGTGCTCGCCGCAGCACGCGCCGCCATCGTGATGGCCTCCACGGTGGGCCTCGAGGCACTGGTGTTCGGGTTGCCGCTCGGCGTCCTCGAGATTCCACGCCACGGCTACGCCTTCGAGTACGTGCAGCAGCGTGCTGCGATCCCGCTCGAGCTCGCGAAGCTCGAGCCCGGGCTCGTCACCCTGCTCGACGCGCCACGCGCGCATGCGGCGCCGTTCGTTGCCCGTCATCTCCACGATCACGGGCGTGCGTTCGCGAATGTCGCTGCCGTGATCGACCGGCTCGCGCGCACCTGAAGCACTTGCAGCCGGCGGCCTGCGAATCCTGCAGGTGGCTGCGGGAGGTGCATGAGGAAGCACCCTGTTTCCGACGAAGATTCAATGGGTTAACTCGTGGCACGCGCCAAGCAGTATCTCCCTTTGCGACGCTGGTTTGGCGTCCCCCAGGAGAATGTTTATGAACCTCAAGGCACTCATCACCACCCTCGTTCTTGGTTCGTCTTCGATGGCGTCGGCCGATTCGGCGACGTTCTCTGGCTCGGTCGAGGTGAGCCTTGGCGGGCACGCGCAGACGCAGCCGTCGCCCCACCACCACTACTGCTCGCATGACCGCCGCCCGTACCGCCCCGTCTTCACTCGCCCGGTCGTCACGCGCCCAGTCTTCGATCGTCGCGTGCCGCAGGGCCCGGTCGCGGTGGCGTACTACAACCCGCAGAACACGTACCTCAGCACGAACAAGAGCGTCTACACGGGCTGGATCGCCACGAGCCCGTCGGCGTACGGCTCGGTTCGGGTCTCGAATCGTGGCTGGTTCGACCTGACCGCGCCGACGCGGATCGATGCGGGTCGTGAGGACTTCCAGATCGGTGCGAACAAGGGTCTGTTCCGCGCTCTCGAGCTCCAGGCACTCGGTGCCGGCGCGTCGCACATTCAGTGGGTCTCGATTCACCTGATCGACGCCAATGGCAACAAGCGCGCTCAGGTGGTGCAGTTGAACGCGACGATCGACCGCTTCAACCCGACGCTGACTATCGACCTCGACGGTGGATTCGTCGCCATCGACAAGATCCTCGTCGCGGGTTCGACCGATCGCGGCGCGGCGTTCAAGCTCCGCGCGATGTAACTCGCTCGTCCTCCTCTGGATACCGGCTCCGCGAATCTTCGCGGGGCCGGTTCTGTATTGGTGTGTTGCGTTGCGCCGGCTCGGAGGGAACAATCTTGCCATGCGGCTCTTGATCCTCGCGGTGCTCTGCATCACGACGCCTGCGAGTGCAGCGCCGTTGCTCGCGCCGCCACCCACCCGCACGCTCGCGAGCCCCTCGAAGCGCCCGGCCGCGACCGGCCCGAGTTACTACGTCTCGCCCTCGGGCGATGACGCGGCAAACGGGTCGCAGCAGCGTCCATGGAAGACGGTGGCGCGCGGCATCAGTGCGCTGAAAGCGGGCGACACGCTGTACCTGCGTGGTGGTGTCTATTTCGAAGCGGTGACGCTGACCCGCAGTGGAACCGCGAGTGCCCCGATCACGATCCGGTCCGCACCGAACGAGCTCGCCACCATCGACGCCGGCATCCGAGAATTTCTCATCTCCCCGAAGACCGCGTGGGAGCCCGTCGCCGGCAGTCGTGGCGAGTATCGATCGACGGCCACCTACCCGACCATCAACCCCAAGACCGAGCAGCGGCGCGAAGCGTGGGTCACCGGGCACTTCGCCGACAAGATGATCCCGCTGCACGGCTATCTGTTCTCCGAGGACCTGCGCGCATCCAACGTCTACTGGAACGTTCCCAAGCTCCAGCCGAGCACCGGCGTCTACCTCGGCCCCGGGCTGTGGTTCGATTCGATGACGAAGCGGATCCACGGTCGGTTCTCCGGGACGGGTCTCAAGAGCGTGCCCGATTACAGCGGCCTCACCGATCCACGCACGCTGTCGCTCTCGGTGGCACTCGATCGCACCGCGCTCCGCATCGACAAGGCCCGGCACGTCCGAATTCACGACCTCGTGTTGCGCGGCTCGGTCGGTCACACGCTGCACATCGAGGGCTCCGACCACGTCGAGCTCGATGGCCTCGCCGTGTACGGAGGCGCACCCGCGGTGTTCGCGCGTTCCACCAGCAACGTGCGGCTCGCGCATTCTCTCGTTCGCGGCACCGCGGCCCCCTGGTCGTCGCGACCGAGCATGAAGTACCGCGGCCAGTCGCCGTACCTGGTCGTCGTCGACGGTGCGCTACCGCAGAGCGCACGCTGGGAGATCGCACACAACGAATTCACCGACGGTCACGATGGCATCGTGGTCGACAGCATCAAGACCCTGCGGTTTCACCACAACCTGGTCGACAACTTCAACGACGACGCGCTGTACCTCACGCTCGCGCCACGCGCTGCGCTACCCGACGACGTTCACATCTACGAGAACGTGTTCTCGCGCACGTTCACCGCGCTGGCGTTTGGCGATCGCGGCGATGCCAAGGGCGGCAACACGATCGGTGCCGGGTTCTACGTGTTCCGGAACCTGTTCGATCTTCGCCAGCGAACGTTCCGCGCGATCCCCGGCGACGCGGATGACGACACCGAGCTGCCGAAGAAATCCGAGAATCGGCTGTGCGGCGATCATGGCTCGCCGGTCTGGGATCCGGTGTTCTTCTACCAAAACACGGTGATCACCGAGGGCAAGCCGTGGCGCGACTACTACGGCGCGACGTTCATCCAGAAGGTCAAAGGCAGCAAGCGCCGGTTGTTCAACAACGTGTTCGTGCACGTCGATGGTGAACCGGGAATGTCGTTTCAAGGCCAGGAGGATCTGCAGGTCGACGGCAATCTCCACTGGAGCCTCGGCTCCACCACCACCGAAGACTTCTTGGGGGACTTTCGAAGCTCGAACGTGTTCGAGGCGAGCAAGACTGTGTACGCCCCGGGGTGGGCCGCACACGACGTCTACGCCGACCCGCGCTTCCGCCAGCTCGCGGCGAGCGGCCCGATCGACATTCGCCCACAGCCGGGGAGTGGAGCGATCGACAAAGGTGTCACGGTCCCGGTGAGCTGGCCTGACACGCTCCGGACCAAGGACGCTGGAAAACCCGATATCGGGGCACTCCCTGCGAGCGCTGCGATGCCGGTCATCGGCCCGTAAGCAATCTCACGATGCGTGCGGCCGGATCGGCGGGCAAATCGTTGCCAGCCGAACGGGCCTTCATGGTATTTCCGTCGTCGCGAAGCCCGTTGCAGGAGTCTGCTTGAACAGAGCTAACTCCGCTGGTCACTAAGTGAAGCGCCAATGTCACGCTATCTGACGAGAGGACTCCAGGCGGTCGTCGACCTGACGGTGCTTTCGATCGCGTACTGGTTCGCGTTCCTGCTCCGGTTCGAGTTCGCGATCCCCAAGGTGTGGCTTCACACCGCGCTGCTCAACTGGGGCTACGTCGTCGTCATCCAGTACGTCATGTGCGCGGCGTTCGGCGTGGTGCGGATGTCGTGGCGGTACGTGAGCCTTCGCGAGGTGCTCAGGATCGGCGTCGCCACCGGCAGCGCCGCCTTGGCGTTGGTCGGGCTGCGGTTCGCATTCGATGCGGGCAACTTCGAAGTCAACCTCTTCATCGTTCCGATCAGCGTGGTCGCGATAACCACCATACTCGCGTTCGTCGCGTTGATCGGCGTTCGCGCGACCCGGCGTCTGCAAGGTGAAGCCACCGAGCGCCGCCGCCGCGGTCCCAGCGGAGGAA
>JACCYD010000316.1 GCA_013696695.1 Deltaproteobacteria bacterium
ACGAGGGCGGTCGCCTTCTTGACCATCACCAGCGCGAGGACTAGCTCACGCGGCATGCGCTCGTCACCGATCCGAAAGTTCTGGAGCGAGCGCTGTGTCTGGGCGCCCCAGTACCGAGCGTCGTCGACCTCGATCGAGCCCATGCTGTCCTGCTCGATTCGTTTACCCACCCTCGCTGCTTACCACCTCCGGGGTCACTGATCACCGGATCGTGTAGAGTGGGACCGTGCGCCAGATCCAGCGAACGACGGACCTGCCGAACACGGCGCGTCGAGTCCTGATCATCGATGACGATCCGATCGTGCTCGCGATGAGCGCCGACATCCTCGACAAGGCCGGCTTCATCGTTCGCACGGCGAGCACGCTCAGCGCGTTCTATCTCGCGACGGCGGCGTGGAGCCCCGAGATCGTGCTGATGGATGTCTGCATGCCCGAGATCACGGGCAACGAGCTCTGCCGGCTGGTCAAGACGAGCATCCCGGGTATTCCGGTCGTGCTGTTCTCGGCGTTGCCCGAGGATCACCTCCAGAAGCTCGCCCGCACGTGTGGCGCCGACGCGCACGTCGCGAAGACCGAAGGCCTCGCAGGTCTGGTCACGAACCTGACCGCGCTCTGCGAACAAGTCGTCTGGTGATCGACCTCCTCGACGCTGCAATCGGGCGTCCGAAACCGATCATCG
This sequence comes from Deltaproteobacteria bacterium, assembly GCA_013696695.1. GTDB lineage: Bacteria > Myxococcota_A > Polyangia > Haliangiales > Haliangiaceae > JABFXX01. Next base: position 680 of record JACCYD010000316.1, read on the forward strand.
AGCTGTTTCTTCGGATCGGTCCGGACGACCTCGCCGCGATTCGCGATGCCGACACCGCCCCGGCGCTGCAGCACGCCGCGCACAAGCTGAAGGGTTCGGCGTCGATCCTCGGATTGCGCCGGCTCGCTGCCGCGTGTCGCGAGATCGACGACCTCGCGCAGGAAGCCGAGCTCGACAAGGCGCGCGCGTTGATCGACGGGCTGGCGCGCGACTTCGAAGCGACCTGCGAGGCGTTGCGCGCCGAGCTCGCTACGTGACCGCGATCCAGATCGCGACGACCACCGCGACGAGAAACGCAGCGACGAGCACGACCCGCGGCACGTTCCACGACTCCTTCTGCGACGGCGCCGGCTGCGGCTGGCGCGTGCGATAGGTCGACGGCTCCCAGTTCGGCTGCCCCTGTTGCGGGGCGAGCGGACGCATCGGATCGGGAAGCGCAGGCAGCGACGGCCGCTGTCCACCGCTCGGTAGCAGCGGCTGGATCTGAGGACCGCTCTGCATCAGCGGCGCGACCTGCGGCCCACTGGGTGGCACCTGCGGTCCGCTCGGCTGCATCGGAGCGCTCGGGCGCATGTGTGCCTGCACCGGACCGCTCGGCCGGACTTGTGGTCCGCTCGGCGGGATCTGCGGTCCGCTCGGTCGTTGCGGCACCTGTTGTGGCATCCCGTAGCGCGGCGAGGCGATCGAGGTCTCCGCCGCGTCGAGCTCGAAGTCATCCTTGGGAATCGTCGCAGTTGGACCGGCCGGTTCGGGCTTGCGGTGAGGCAGCTTGCCGGTGGTGTTGTTGTCGAACGCGACCCCGCTCTCGTCGAGCTCCGGGAGCTCCGGGACCTTGCGCACCTGACTGATGCGGCGATCGACTTCCCTCGCCTTGCGCTCGAACGCTTCGTCGTGGATCTGATCGACGTGCGCCATCTCGGTCGGCTCGATGATGTCGCCGATCACCGTGACCGGAACATCCCCCGATGCGAGGCCGAACGGGGACGCCGCCAGCCACGGCTCCGCGCGATTGCCGAACATCTGCGCGAGATAGCGCCCGAGCGACGACGCCGACATCGCGAGCTTCGCGCTGCTGGCAGCGGCCTCGATCGCCTGGTGCATCTGATCTGCGTTGCCGAAGCGGGCGGTCGGATCCTTCGAGAGCGCCGTCATGATCAGCTGATCGATCTGCGGCGGGATATCGCGCCGGAACTGGGACGGTGGTGGGGGCGTCTCCTGCACGATCGCGGCGAGCGACGCGAGATCCGACGACCGCGCGAACAGGCCGTGCAGCGTCAACATCTCGTAGAGGCAGATCGCGAGCGAGAACAGATCGCTGCGGCCATCGATCTTCTTCTCGCCGATCTGCTCGGGCGACAGGTACGCGACC
>JACCYD010000382.1 GCA_013696695.1 Deltaproteobacteria bacterium
TTTCAGGGAGTCGCGATCGCGATCGCGCCACCCACGCAGGTCACGCGCCTGCCCTCGCCGAGTGCCACGCCATCGAGCCGCGCGCAGACCGCTCCAAAGCTCCCGGCCTCCGGCGTCAGCCGCGGAATCTCGCCGTCGCGACCCGGGAGGCCCGACATCGTGAACTGCGGCGATCCGAGCAACACGCCGCAGAGGTGCCGCACCGCCGCCGGATCGACCGTCGATGCCGGCGCCGTGATCGGGCCGAGCAAGGCCTCGAGCGCCGGACTCTCGCCGGCCTGGATCACCGGCTCGCCGACGATCCGATCCTTGACCGCGCGGACGACGTCGACCACGGTCGCGTCGGGCTGGGCCTTCGCGGCAGCGAGCACCTCGTCGATGAAGTCGGGGGTGGCGGGTGCGGTGTCGGGCTTGCCGCACGATCCGAAGCGATCTTCCCAGGCGAGGCGCGCCTGGAACGACAGCCCGCGCGAGCCGGGCTCGGAGTTGCGCAGATAGATGCCGACCGAGCGCTGGAACGCGACGCCATCCTGGTTCGGTGATTCCCCGGCGCCACACACCGCCTGCGCCTCCGCGCAACAGAACGCGAATTCGTCGCAGAAGCCGGTGAGCTCCTCGCAGCTGCCCGTACAGAACGCACCGCCTTCGCTCGGGAACGGTGCGGCGAGCGTGACGCCGTTCCACAGCGCGCCGGAAGCGGCGATCGCGAGGGTGCGCGGAGCGAGCCACGCGATCGCGTCGCCGGGGCCGTTGCCGCGGTGCTCGGGATCCAGCTCGCTGGTCGTCCACGGATCGAACACGGCGGGATAGCCGTAGGCCGCGCCGCACCCGGCTTCGGGAGCCTGGCGGCTGAAGAAGTCGGTGGTGACGATCTTCGTGACGAGGTGCTTGAGCGAGTAGCCGGACACCGCGAGCTCGGTCGCGATCTGGGTGAGCAGCTCCGACGCCCCGCGGTTGCGCGGGAAGCCATTCGCGATCGTCAGCGGGCTGCCGACGATCTCGCGCCAGACTTCTTCGGCGATCGCCATCGTCACCAGCCACGCGAGCGCCTCGTCGGGATCCGCGATCGCGCCGTCCGCGAGCGTCGGCCCGCGGCCGCGCAAGCGATCGAACCCGCGGCGAAGCGCTGCGTCGAGCTCGTACACCGTTGTGCGCTTGCCGGTGAGCGAACCGAGCTTGGTGTCAACGTCGGCGAGGTCGTCGGGCACCGTGCCCGGCGCCGCGAACTGGCCGCACGATTCGGACAGCCCCCACGGGGTGGTGTCGCCTGCGAACACGAAGCCCGAGATCCGGAACATGCCGTGTGCGCGTGCACCGGCGACGCCGCTCGACACGCCGTAGACCGCCTTCTCCGGCAGCCCCGCGACCGGCCAGTGCCGATCGATCGCAGGATCATCGCTATCGGTGACCGAGGCCTCCGAGTTGTGACAGCCGAGGCAGACCGTGTCGCGACGCAGCCACGCCGAGTCGAACGTGCCGCCGAGATCCGCGCGTTGCGCGAGCTCGGCCTCGACCGGCCCGACGTTCGCGGTGCCCGGCGGCAAGCTGACGAGGTTGAACAGCTGCGCGCGGTACACCGTCGACAGATCGTCGAGCGCGAGCGCGGAGCGGGCGACGTCGAGCATCGTGCTGGTCCCGCGTGGCGCAGCGAGTGCCGCGTCGGTGTCGCGAATCTGCTGCGCGAGATCGGGCGTCACCGTCTCCTCGCCGGCCGACCCCCAGCAGGCCTGCATCGACTGCACGTCGATACGCTGGACGCGGAGCGCATCCATCAGCGCGCTCTCCCAGCGCGGCCTGAACTCCGGTGTGCGAGTCAGCGCCGTGGCGACGGTGGTCCGCGGGTCGAGGCCTTGCGCTTCCGCTTGCGTCCACAGCGCGCGATAGACCTCGACCTCGGCTTGCCCGAGCGGACGCCGTCCGGTGATCGCGAGAAACGAATCGCGGATGAACGAACCCGGATCGCTGTCGCATTCGGTGAATGGCGTCGGTGGCGGCTCCGGTGGACCGTCCGGAACGTGAGGCACGGAGTCGGTGCCGCACGCGGCCAGCAACAAGATGATCGCGAGTGACCGCATCACACCCTCCATCCGAGGCAGTGGTCGAGGACGCGCGCGACCGCATCGGTCTCGCCCGTCGCGCCATGGACGTCGGAGGTCGCGAACGCCTCCGACGAGAATGGATAGATGCCCATCGCGAGCAGGGCCGCCGCGCGACACTCCGCGGGGTCGACCGAGGTCGTGGCGCGACCATCGGGGCCGATCGCACCATAGACGCCCTTCTGCGCCGCGCGGATCGGGCCGCCGATGAACGCGGTGGCGTAGCCGTATGGCCAGTGGTTGCGACCGTCGAATTCACCGACCGGCGTGCGACCGAACTCGCTGTTGATGATGACGAGGGTGTCGTCGAAGCTCAGCTTGCGCGGATCGGTCTCGCCGGGCCCGTTGAACACGCCGAGCAGCGCCGCGAGCATGTTGTCGAAGTTCCGCGCGGTGTCGAACACGTGGCCGCCGTGCGTGTCGTAGCCGCCGCCGCCGGCCGCTTCGAACAGGCCGATGTCGCTGACGCAGACGTACGAGGCGGGCTCGGTGGGATGCGTGAGTAAATGGCGCGCGGCCTCGATGCTCATCAGCGGGATCGAGTTATTCGACTGGCCACAGATCGTCGCGGGCCGTGCCTGGAACACGTCCTCGCCGAGCACCGCGGCGATCGCATCGACATTCCTCGTCGACTCGAGCGCGATGCCGTAGTCGTTAAGGCGTGCGGCGCGCGTTCGCACGGTCGCGCCCGGCCTGCGCAGGCGCGCGTCGTAGTGTTCGAGGTAGACCGCCGACAACGCATCGTGTGCGGTGCGGCGATCGCCGACGGTGCGGCGCGCGAGCAGGTCGGACAGACCTTGCGCGTTGTCGACCTTGATCAGAAGCGGCTGGCACGCACCGGAGTGCATGCCGGTCGACGCCGCCGATTCGACGTTGTCGCTCGACAGGCCGCCGGTCGCGAACACGTAGCTGTAGGGCGTCGCGCGCGTGGCGTTAGGACGCGCGTCGAGCTGGTAGCGCTGGACGTGCGCGCCGAGGCCGGCACCCGGTTGCCCGACCGAGCGTCCGGTCAGCGCCGTGGGCACCGCGGCCTCGTGCGGTTCGAGCCGGTGGGCGTTGACGACCACGCGCATCCGGCTGGTGACGTCGGGGCGATTCCACAGCCGCGACG
>JACCYD010000391.1 GCA_013696695.1 Deltaproteobacteria bacterium
ACGGTGAGCACGCCCTGCTCGCCGCGACCGACGACGTAGCGTTCGGGATGGGCGCGATAGTCGATCGTGGCGGCCTCTCGCGCGCGCAAGCGAATCGGGCCTCGCGCACGCGAGACTTCCACCGGCCTGCCGCGCTGATACGCGTCGACCTTCCCCGCGCGCTGCAGCCGTGCGGCAACCTTCCGCACAGCGGGCATCAGCACGCGCCAACCGGTGGGTTTCACCCGCCGGGCGATCTCCGATGGACAGGCAGTCGCGGTCCCGCGTACAGCAAGGAGTGCGAGCATCTCGGTCGTGATCGCGGTCGCGGTCCCGCGACGACTTCGCACGCCCGAGATCTTCTTCTTCGTCGCCACGAGGATCATCCGTCCAAGCGGCGTGCCGGCCCACGTCACCCCGTGACACGAATCTCCGAAGAGCTCGCCGGCGAGCCCGAACTACCGACGTTGAACTTGCGGGGCCGCCCCCGACGCCATCATCGCCCCTGACGTCGAGGGTCCCGCTTCGGACATCTATATGGGGCATATGGGCCCGCGCTGGATATCCTTGGGGAATCACTCGTTGGCCGAGGGAAATGACCAGCCCACCGGGCCGGTGATACGATGATCGTCATGACTCGCCTGCTTCTGGTCACGCTGCTCGCCGCCGGCTGCGGCAAGGCTGCTTCGGAAGAGCAGTGCAAGCAGCTCCTCGATCACCTGGTGGATCTCGAGTTCAAGAAGGCCGGCACCACGGCCGGCGCGGACTCGCAGAAGAAGGACCTCGCCGCCCAGAAGACTGCGGTGGCCGAGGCGAAGTGGACCGATTTCAAGGAAGCGTGTCAGCAGAAGACGGCCAAGGATCGCGTCGAGTGCGCGCTGGCCGCCAGCGACCTCGACGCCGTCGCCAAGTGCGATTCCGAAGCGCAGTAGAGCGGATTCGCACACTCGAAACCATGTAACCGGAGCAGCGGACCTTCGTAGGGCCGCCATGCTCAAGGTCACGACATGTGGTGTTGCAATGGTCCTCGCTGCTTGCGGTAGCGATGGAGTGGATGGAATCGACGTCGACGACGCCCCCGTCGCCAGCGTCGATCGGTTCTCGGACAGCTTCGGCAAGCTGTTCAAGCGCTCCGGACCCGCGTTCGATCCGGTGAACGTGCAGGCTGTCGTGCCGGCACCGAACGCGCCGATCGATTTCGACGAGCTGTTCACGGTGAGCGCGTTCGGCCCGACCGGCGATCGCATCACGTACTACTCGCTCGACATCCTGCCGCGCGAGCCTGCGAAGGGGTATCGGATCCTGCGGAACGGCCAGCCGGTGCCGGGTCAGCTCGAGATCCACAGCGGGTTGCCGGGCGATGCCGGATACAACGACTTCGTCCAGATCACCGAGGTCAGCGTCGGCGACGGCTACGTCGCGAACTCGCTGCAGAGCGCCTCCGAGGTCGAGGCCGCGATCGCGGCGGGCGACGTGACGGCGAGCCAGACGACGACGATCGCGAACTGGGCGATCGTGCCCGCGGGCTCGACGGCCGACCGCGCGTTCCGCGGCAACGTGGTGACCGGCAATCGCGCGTGGGTCGACGGCGAGGTCGCGCACTTCCTTCGCTTCGAGGAGAACCTCGAGATCACCGACGCCGGCACCGTGCCGGTCGCCGAGATCATCGTGATTTTCGACAACAACATGAACCCGTCGGAGGGCTTCGCGACGGAGGCCGATGGCCACACGCACAACGCGATCGACACGGTCGCGACCGACCCGGGTTACTCGTCGCTGTGGAATCACTCCGTCGGTAACAAGGCCAACTTCGCCGCGGTTACAGATTTCCAGACCGCGTTCGACAACGTCATGGCGGCGGATGTCGGCGTCGACGTCAACTGTCCCGAGGTCGAGTAATCACTTCGCGCGGAACGAGTCGAGCACGCGCTTGGCGTGTTCGGTCTCGCCGGGTTGCGCGAACACCGCGTAGCCACGCTTGCCGATGGTGACGAGCAGCATCGACCGGATGACGTCGCCGTCGCGGACGTCGAAGCGGCGCTCGTTCGGTTGCGCCTTGATGTCGCGCACGAGCTTGGTGCGTTCGAGGAGCAACGCGCGCGTGGCTTCGAGCCAGGCCTCGGCGTCGTTGACGTCGGTCCAGGTCACGCCGTACTCGGCGGACCACCACTTCGACGAGACGAAGGGCGCGGGCTCGGTGATCTCGGTGACCGGGCCCGGCATCTCGATCGAGAACTGCGCGGTCGGGTGCGCGAAGGTCTGCCACTGCGGCGGCACGACGAGGGCAAGGGCGACGGCTGCGAGCGCGAGCCCGACGAGCCAGGTAGCGAGCAGGCCGGCGGTGGCGCCGCCGGAGGGTGTGCGCGTCGTCGATGCGTCGAGGAGCTGCTCCATCATGCCGGCCTGGAGCTTCGGCTGGCCGCGCCACTTCACCTGCGATTCGGCGGGCAGCAGCTTCCACAGGGAGCGATAGAGCACGCGGCGCTGCGGATCGTCGAGCGCGGCGGGATCCGACGGCAGGTCCAGCGGGCGGAGCAGCTCGGCCTCGGCGAGCAGGCGCTTGCGCTGGCCGAGCGTGATCAGCATGAACGCGCCGATGATGACGAACAGCCATTCGCCGTAGAACACCGAGCCCGCGACGATCAGCGCGGCGGTGATCGCGCGAATGATGATCTCGAGGTGGCGGTTGCGCGAGTAGAGGAGCACCTGGAACAGCTGGCCGCCGTCGAGCGGCTCGATCGGGATCAGATTCAGCGCGTTGACGACGATCAGCATGAGCGCGAGCGTGTGCATCGAGCCCGACGCGCCGAGGTAGCCGAGGACGAGACCCGCGACGATGCCAGGCAGCGGACCGAGCAGCAGGACGAGCGCTTGCTTCCAGCGCGCGACGCCACGGCGGCGGCCCGATGCGGCGGCGCCGAACAGCGGGATGAAGAAGATGCGCACGTCGCTGTAGCCGAACGCGCGCATCGCGATCGCGTGGCCGAGCTCGTGAAAGAGCAGCACGCCGACGAGCAGCGCGAGATCGACGATCGACGACGAGCCGCGCATCGCCGAGATCGCGACAAACACGCCGAGCGTGCCAAGAAGGAGCGCGGTCTTCTGCTGGAACTTCGGCGGATGCAGCAGCAGCTTGATGGCTTCTTGGTAATCGCGCTCCTCGAGCGGATCTTCGAACGCGTTCGCGCTCGCGACATCGATCTCGCTCATCCCAACACCTCCAGCACGGCTGCAGCCGCGCGTTCACCGATGGCCGCCGATGCCGTGGCGCCGTGACCGCCGAGGGCGGATGCCCACACGAGCCACGGCCGCTCCGGGTCCCGACCGATCCGCATCTTGCGATCATTTGCGAACGCGCGCTGACATGCCCAGCGCTTCGCGATCTCTGGCCGCCAGCGCCCGATGCGCCCGAAGAGCCGATCGTCGGCATCCGGCGACAACAGCTGATCCATCGCCTCGGTTTGCTCCGCGTCGCATGGGCAGGCGAGCACGCCCTCGCCATCCGCGCGCACGTAGACCTCGTTCGCGCCGAGGTGCCACAGGTACGGCGCGTCGATCGGCGGTGCGGTCTCGAGCAAGAACACGTGACGGCGCAGCGACGTCAGCGGCGGATCGCCCGTCGCGGCACCGGCCCACGCGCCCGCGGCATCGACGACGACGCGCGCCTCGATCTCCCCATGCGTCGTCTCGACGATCGCGCCGCGACCGCCGGGAACGATGCGCGTGACGCCGACACCGACGTCGATCGCGAGATCGTGCGAGAACGTCAGCAACAAGCTGCGAACGTCGATCACGCCATCGCTCGGCACGAGGAGCGCGGCTTCGATCGGCAAGGCGATCATCAGCGGCCAGTGCCGCAACACGTACGAGCGATCCACGATCTCGTGCGGCACGTCGAAAGCGCGCGCGCGCTCGACGTACGCATTCGCCTCCGCGGCATCGTCGAACGTCAGCAGGCCACCGCTCTCGCGCCAGGTGTGCGAGAAGCGCTCGCGCAACATCTCCGCGCCGCGGATCGTGAGGCCGGTGGTGTCGTCGTCATCCGCGAGCTGGCGGCCGAGCCCGGCGCCGCGCCCGCTCGCATGCTTGCCGAGCTCGGGCTCGCGTTCGAGGACGATCGCGCGCACGCCGTATTGCGC
>JACCYD010000395.1 GCA_013696695.1 Deltaproteobacteria bacterium
TGGCTCGATCGACGAGGACGAGGATCGCGATGGCGACGGCATCACTACCTGTGGCGGTGACTGCTGCGACTCCACCGAGTGCAACAAGCCCGAGCTCGTCAACGCCGGCGCGTTCGACGCGGCCGGCAACAACTTCGACGACGACTGCAACGGCCTCGTCGACGACGCCGAGCTGCTGTGTGACACCGGGCTGACGTCGAACACCAACGCCGCGATGGACTTCGCGCGCGCGATCGAGCTGTGTCAGACAACGACGCTCGCCGAGAAGAAGTGGGGCGTGATCAGCGCGACCCTCACGCTCGCCAATGGCAGCGGCTCGCCGGCGGCGAAGTCGCACGCGATCCGTCCGAAGTTTGGAACCAACGTGCTGCCGAAGGGCGGCCTGTCGGTCGCGCTGCTGTCCACCGGTGCGGCCGCCGGCAAGGGCGACACCAACCCCGCGTGGCAGGATTTCCAGGACACGCCGGAATTCGACGGCAATGGCACGGAATCCGCGTTCCCTGCCGATTTCGTGGCGGCGAACGGCGGTTCTCTACCGAACGCGCCCGGCTGCGCCGAGCCCGATGGCTCGACCGCGCTCGACCCGGTGATGCTGACGCTCGAGATTCGCGTTCCGTCCAACGCGAAGTCGTTCAAGCTCGACACCAACTTCTTCAGCTCGGAGTTCCCCGAGTACACGTGCTCGCCGTACAACGACTTCTTCGTCGTGCTTCTCGACTCCACGTACGCGGGGATGCCGGCGAACCCGTCCGACAAGAACCTCGCGTTCTACACGCCGGCGGGCTCGACCATGAAGTATCCGGTCGGCGTCAATCTCGCAGCCGGAGACACCGGCCTGTTCACCCAATGCATCAACGGTGAGACCGGCTGTGCAGGGGGGGGCGGTGGCACGATCGGCACCTGCACGGGCACCGATCAGCTGGTCGGCACCGGCCTCGATTCGGCCGATGCGAACAACTGCGACACCAACAGCAAGCAGGGCGGCGGCACGGGATGGCTCCAGACCAGCGGCAATGTCGTCGGCGGCGAGATCATCAAGCTCCGGATCGCGATCTGGGACACCAGCGATCACATCCTCGACTCGATCGCCGTCATTGACCATTTCCAGTGGTCGGTCGACGCCACGGACCCCGGCACCGTCCTGTTCTAGGCGCCCGGATCTGAACGCGCGTCCAAGGTGACGTGCGGGCGTCGCTGTGCGGTGATCTCTGGTGAGCCAGCGACGGTCGTCGATTGTTCTTGCGAGGGCTTTGTCGGGGTGTATTTTCCGCGCCTTGGAAGGAGCCTCCATGCTCTCGCGTTACGTCTCGCTCGCAGTACCCATGGTCTTTGCTCTCTCGGTCGGGGCCTGCGGGCCCACCAGCGATCGCGAGTGCGTCGCCGGTGTCACCGACCTCAACACCGACCCGTCGAACTGCGGTAGCTGCGGCAACGTGTGCGCGGACGGTTACTCGTGCGTGGCATCGGGATGCATCCCCGGCGACTGCCAGCCCGGCACCACCGAGGAGTGCTACACGGGGCCGGACGAGACGCTCGGCGTCGGTCCGTGCGTCGCCGGCTCGCGCACCTGCGACCCGACGGCCACGTGGTCCAAGTGCACCGACGTCTACCCGGTCCAGGAGGACTGCGGCAACAGCGTCGATGATAACTGCAACGGCAACGTCGACGACGATGTCGACGCCGATGGCGACGGCTTCACGTCGTGCTCGGGCAACGACTGTTGCGACTCCACCGAGTGCACCAAGCCCGAGCTCGTCAACTCCGGCTCGTTCGACGCCGCGGGCAATAACTTCGACGACGATTGCAACGGCTTCATCGACGACACGATCCTGCTGTGCGATCAGGGCATCCCGTCGAACACGACGAACGCGATGGAGTTCGCACGCGCGATCGACATCTGCCAGGTCGCCGGCGAGACCGACACCAAGTGGGGCGTGATCACCGCGACGCTCACGCTCGCCGATGGCACCGGCACCGTGGATCCAGAAGGCCACGCGGTTCGCCCGCGGTTCGGCACCGGCGCCGTGCCGCAGGGTGGCGTCAACCTCGCCATCCTGTCTACCGGCGGCGCGGCAGCGAAGACCGACGTCATGCCCGGCTATCACGAGTGGGGTGGCTACAGCCACGTCGGCACCAACGAGTCGCCGTTCCCGGCGGACTTCCTCGCGGCCAACGGCGGCATGCTGCCGAACGCGCCGGATTGCCCGGCGGCGAGCGGCGACACCGCGAACGATCCGACGATGCTGACGCTGCGCGTCCGCGTCCCCACCAACGCGAAGTCGTTCAAGCTGTCGACGATGTTCTACAGCGCCGAGTTTCCCGAGTGGACGTGCAGCTCGTTCAACGATTTCTTCGTCGTGCTACTCGATTCGACGTATGCGGGCGACCCTGCGAACCCTGCCGACAAGAACCTCGCGTTCTATCAGCCGGCCGGAACGATGGATAAGGTGCCGGTGGGCGTCAACCTCGGCCACGGCAACACCGGCCAGTTCACCCAGTGCGTCAACGGCGCGACCGGATGCATCGGCGAGCCCGGTAACATCTCGACCTGCACCGGCGTCGAGATGCTCGCGGGCACCGGCTTCGACGACGCGGCCTCGGGCTCGTGCGATACCAACAGCGTCGAAGGCGGCGCGACGGGGTGGCTGGTCACCAGTGGTAACGTCACGCCGGGTGAAGTGATCACGCTGCGGATCGCGGTGTGGGACACCAGCGATCACATCCTCGACTCGCTCGCGGTGGTCGATGGTTTCCAGTGGTCGACCGAAGTGGCTCAGCCGGGCACCGTGATCTTCAGCGGCAAGCAGCCCGATCGCCCGGTCGTGCAGCGAGACCTGATCCAGAACACGCTGCTCGCGAACTAAACGTCACCTTTACTAGCCCGTCGCGATAACGCCCTGCCGAGCTCCTCGGTCAGGGCGTTTTTTACATTCGCGATCAACAACGTAGGCTCCGCGATTTCCGGGCCGACCTCGACGGCGAGCGAGCTCATGATGCCCGACTCGAAGCCGCACGGATTGATCCGCTGGAAGTACGAGAGGTCGGTCGACACGTTGAGCGCGAGCCCGTGGAACGTGACCCACTTGCGGCACGCGATGCCCATCGAGCAGAGTTTCTTGCGTGCGCCTGCGGCGTTCGTGCACCACACCCCGGTCTTGCCGGGCTCGCGATCCGCGGCGAGGCCGAACCGCGTGCAGGTCTCGATCACCGCCTGCTCGAGATTGCGCAGGTAGCGATGCAAATCGCGCTCGCCATCACCGAGCAGCACGATCGGATACGCCACGAGCTGGCCGGGGCCGTGATACGTGACGTCCCCGCCGCGCTCGATCTCGATGACCTCGACGTCGCCCGGTGCGACCACGTTGGCCGCGGCCTCGCGACGCCGCCCGAGCGTGAACACGTGCGGGTGCTCGACGAGCAGCAGCGTGTCGCGCACCTCGCCGGTCTGCCGCTGCTCGACGAGCGCGAGCTGGCGCGCCCACGCGTCGCGATACGACGCGGTCCCGAGGTCGACAACGTCCCATCCGATCACCCCGCTGCCTTAGCATGGGGTGTGTTCAGTCGCTCTTCTGCGAGACGCCCTTCTCGGAGACCTTGTCGATGTCCTTCGCACCGTAGCGCTCGAGCGCGACCTTCGCCTTCTTGGCCCAGTCTCCGTCGTCCGCATGGACGGTCAGCAGCGCGCCACCGTTGCGCAGGAAGGTCTCGTAGCGCTTGGCTTCGTACTCGGGGATCCCGAGGCCGACCAGCGCGCCGGTCAGCGTACCGACCGCGCCACCGACACCGGCACCAGCGAGGGTCGCCATGATCGGGCCCGCTGCGATGAATGGGCCGAGGCCCGGGATGGCGAGTGCGCCGATGCCGAGCAAGAGGCCCAGGGTTCCACCGATCGCCCCGCCGGCGGCGGCACCCACGAGGGCGCCTTCCGGGGCCTTGGTGTGCTTCTCGTGCGCGACCTCGGCCGTCTCGCGACGGTCGGGGAGCAGCGCCGACATATCGGACTCGCGGAAGCCCTCGGTGCGCAGGCCGTCGATCGCTCGTTCGATCGCAGCGCGGTCGTCGAACAGGCCGAACACTGCGATGCGCTTGTCTTGCTTTTGATCAGTCATTTGGTTTCTCACTTCGTGATTTCGAGTTGGTTCACAACGTTCTTGTCGCCGACGATGCCGGCTGCGATCTGGGTCAGGCGCGTCACCTCTTCGGCGCTCGCGACGGGGCCAGCAAGCGTCACCTTGCCGTTCTCGACGACGATCTTGCTATTGTGGGCGTTGGTCGACAGCGTGCCGTCGTCCATCACCGCCTTGCGGATCTTCTGGGTGATGTCGAGGTCCGAAGGCTGATCGACGGCGTTGTCAGCGGTGGGCTTGGCGAGGGCGCGGTCCCGGTCGTTCTTCGCAGTGTTGTCTGCCTTGACCGGCTTGGCGTCGTCTTTACATGCACCCACTGCCGCGAGTGCGAGCAGGAGAAGTGTCTTCGAGAACATGAGGGCTCCTTGTGCGCGTGCTCGAGTGCAGCGCTCGCGCCAACGCATGTGCTCAATAACTGACGACGTTACGCGCACCGGGTGCGCGCCGAACGATCAGGCCGTGCGGCACGGCGCACGTTGAGCGCAGCTCAAGACCCTCAGCGATTGATCACGTGGATCGCTTCGCCGAGCGCGACGGCGGCAGCTTCCATGATCGCTTCGGACAGCGTCGGGTGCGGATGGATCGTGAGCCTCAGGTCATCGACGACCGCGCCCATCTCGATCGCGAGCGCGCACTCGGAGATCAGATCGCTCGCACCGTTGCCGACGATGTGCACCCCGAGCAACTCGCCGGTCTTGGCGTCGCCGATCACCTTGACGAAGCCGTCGGTGTCGTTGACCGAGAGTGCGCGCCCGAGGGCGGCAAACGGGAACTTCCCGATCTTGAGCTTGGTGTGGCCCTTCTCCTTGGCCTCGTCCTCGGTGAGGCCCGTCGTGGCGATCTCCGGATCGGTGAACACGACCGCGGGAATCGTGCGGACATCGAACGCGGCCTTGTGACCGGCGATCACCTCGGCGACGACCTCGCCTTCCTTGGTCGCCTTGTGCGCGAGCATCATGCCGCCGATGAGATCGCCGATCGCGTAGATGCCGGCGACGTTGGTGCGCTGATGGTCGTCCGCGACGACGAAGCCGCGCTTGTCCATGGTGACGCCGGCGACATCGAGCCCGAGGTTCTCGCTGTTCGGACGGCGACCGATCGACATCAGGATCTTGTCGGTGTCGATCGTCGCGGTCTTGCCGTCCTTGAGCTCCACGGTGAGGACGGCGCGATCGCCCTTGTCCTCCCAGCTCTTCGCCTTGGTGTCGAGCATGACCTCGACGCCGAGCTTCTTGAGCTTGCGCGCCACGA
>JACCYD010000415.1 GCA_013696695.1 Deltaproteobacteria bacterium
CGATCGCGATGCCGGCCTTCCGCGCATCGCGCGTCGACGAGAACAGCTGTGGCTGCCCACCAACGACGAGCTCCCCGCGAAACGTCCCCGCGGCATGCACGCCCGCGAGGATCTTGATCAGCGTCGACTTGCCGGCGCCGTTCTCGCCGACGAGACCGAGGACCTCGCCGTGGAGGATGTCGAGCGACACGTCGTGCAACGCGCGGACGCCCGGGAACTGCTTGCCGATGCGATGCAGCTCGACCACCGGCCTGCCGGTCATCGATCGAGCGGCGCGGAAGGATCCGCTCACCCGTTCCAGGTCATCCCCCCAGCGGGTGGGCGCCCGATTCTCGCGATCGCGAATCACGAGCGCCTCTTTCCGCCGCCACGGCGGCGAATCACCAGCAGGAAGGCACCGACGATCACGAGCGCAGCGCCGGGTGAATTACCGCCGCTGCACGCGCACGCGACGCCGGTGCGGCCATCGCCGGTGACGTCGTCCGGATCTTCACCAGGCCCCGGATCTTCGCCGGGGTCGTCGAACTGGCCGCAGTCGTTCGCCTCGAACGAGCCCGCGCGGTCGAGCATCGTCATCTGGTAGGCGCCGGCGCCGTAGCCGACCATCGGGATGCTTCCCGAGTACGCGCCGATCTGACCGCTCGACGATCGCGTGTTGTAGAGCTCGGGGAGCAGGTTGTAGTTGGCGCCGCCCTGCGCGGTCACCCAGTCGAGCAGCTGGTTCGCCTTCGCCTCGTCACCCGAGCGGCGGAACGCGGTCGACGCGCGCAGGTCGATCAAGATCCATTCGTCGGTGTCGTACTGATCCTGCGAGCCCTCGAGGCGCTTGTAGCCGCCGGCCGGCGTCTGCAGGAACGACATCGCTCCGAGCGTCGCCTTGCCGATCGCGCCGTCGGCAGGGATCAGGTCCCACACCAGCGCCTCGACCGTCGCACCGTCGCGGTAGTTCGATCCGCGCGCTAACCGCTCGAGGGAACCCGAGAGGACCTTGTTCGAATCGACGAAGAAGGTCTCCATCGCCGCGACCGCCTTGTCGTGCAACCCACGATAGCGCTCGATGTCGTCGGTGTTGCCGGAGCGGCGGGCGAGCGTCGCCATGTCACAGAAGCCGCGCGCGGCGGTGGCCGTGGTGTAGAGGAAGTGCTCGCGGTTGCCCCAGTGGACCTCCCAGATCGACGCGTCCGCGATCGCCATCCCCGCCTCTTCCATGTTCGCGGCGAGCGGCTCGGCGACGCCGGTCTTCAGCGCCTCGTAGACGGTGTCGCCCTTCGCGGTGGTCTCCGATAGCCACGCGATGTCACCGCTGGTGTCGACGTACTGGCGCGCGCCCCACAGGTACAACCCCCAGCCATCGATCTCGATGTTGCGCGTCGGTGCGCCCGAGAAGTCGGCCTCTTCCTCGCCATCGCCGTAGTAGCGAACCGTCGAGATCCGGTACGGCACGTCGCGGAGGAACGAGCTGTAGCGACCGGCATCGGCGTCGAGGAAGAACTGCACGCCCTTCTTGGCCTCGGCGGAGTGGCCCGTGCGTGCGAGCGCGACGACCGCGTACATCGCATCGCGCACCCAGCCGGTGTGCCAGCCGCCCGGCGGGAGGCTCGCGAGCATCATCCCGTGGTTCTTGCGGCGCGGGCTCTCCTGGTACGGCTCGAGGATCTGGCCCATGCGGAGCACGGCCTCGGCCTGGCGCCAGACCTTGAGCTCGACGTCCGTCAGCCCCGCGGCGGGCGGCTTGCGCCACGCGTCCCACTCGGCGAGCAGATCCGTGTACAGCGCATCCGGCGTGCGGCCGTTCAGGAACGTCGACCACGCGGTCTTCGAGGCGGCGCCATTGCCATCGTCGAACAGCACCGCGACGCCCCACCACTTCGACTCGCCCGCGGCGAGCGTGCCGAGGTCCTTCGAGAACGCGTTCTTCTTGTCGGTGCCCGAGCACGAGGGAGTTGCCGTGAGGCCCGAGCCGGCGGCAACGGTCTGGAATGCGTTGTCGGCGCAGCTCGACACGTCGACGCCGCCGATCGGCGCGTACACCACGGTGCCGCCGCCGGGGCCGCTCTCGGTGGCGACTCCGGACGCCGAGTCGAAGCTGATCGATT
>JACCYD010000449.1 GCA_013696695.1 Deltaproteobacteria bacterium
CGTCGCGGAGATGCCGATTGGCGCCGATCTGCGATGTATCCGGCTTGGGCGATCCGGACTCGAACACGCCGCACTCGATCCAAAACCGAATCGGCAACGCGCTGCGTGCCGCGAGGTCGTGGCTGACGTGCTCGGACTCGATCGCGTCGTCCGGGCTCCACCAGAACGAGCCGGATTGAGAGAGCACGTTGCCGAACGTCGCCGGATGCCGGATCGCGGTGTAGGCCGCCGCGAGCCCGCCGAGGCTGAGGCCACCGAGCACTGTCGAGCGGGGGTCGGCGGTGGTGTGGAACGTGCGCCGGATCCACGGCACCAGATCGTGCGCGACGTGATCCGCGAACGCCGGAGTCGGGAGCAGCTCCGCCATGCGATCCGCGTTCCCGACCATCGCGACGACGACCGGCGGCAGCTTCTTCGCCGCGATCAACTCTTCGAGCACGAGCGGCATCGCGAACGCCTGCGCGACACCAGGGCCATCGAACAACACGACCAGTGGATACGCGGGACCCGTCGTCGAGAAGCCAGGCGGCGTGTAGACGAGCACCGGGCGCTTGCCGGGAAGGCCCTTGGTGCTGGTGAGATACTGCGTCAGCGTTCCGGTGGGTGTGCCGCGCTTGGGCGTGCGCCACGGCTGGGGTGGCGCCTTTGGCAGCGTGACCGCGGAGCCCGAGGTCTCGATCGGGTGCTTGTTCAACAAGTCGGGCTGCAGCAGCGGCATGCGGCGCATCACGTCGGCCATCCCAACCGGCACGCCGAAGTTGTCGTTCGGTGCCAGCGCGTAGATGAAGCGCGCCGCCGGATCGACGAGCATGCTCGTGGCGAACACGTTGGTCTTCGGAATCCGCTCGAGCTGGCCGTACCCGATCAAAACGTTGTTCGGCGCGTTGTAGATCGCGACGTGCTTCGTGGTCGGGCGCGCGCGGTAGACGAACGTGAGCAGCAATCGCCCCTTCGGATCCTTGATGTCCTCGATCAGCGGCGTGCCCTCGGCCGCCACCTGCTTCCAGAACGCGGCCTCGGTGCTGGGCTTCGCCGCGACAGCTGCGATGCGCGGACTGGGTGACGGCTCCGCGGAGGCCACCGTCGCCGCTACCCAGGACACGAGGCCGACCAAGACTGCGAGTGTGCGCACGGCCCGATCTAGTCATGATCCGGCGCGCGTGTCAGCGGCGGCAGCTCCCCGATCGCATCGACGATCCACCGACTCGTCATGCACCCGCGTGTATGCTCGCGCGGTGAAGCACCGGATCCTGATCGCGCGCGAGCAGTACAAGTTCTCGTGCGCGCACATGACCGTGTTCCCGGATGGCACCAAGGAGCGCCTTCACGGGCACAACTACTCGATCGCGGTGGCGCTCGAGCTCGATCGCATCGACCTGCCTGCGATGTTGCCGTTTCGCGCGATCAAGAACGTGCTCGGCGAGCTGTGCGTGGCGTGGAAAGAGCGCGTGATCGTGGCGCAGCACAATCCGCATCTGGTGATCGTGCGCGACGACACCGAATTCGAGCTCACGCTATGCGGTGAGCGCTACGTGATGCCGCGCGGCGACGTGCTGCTGTTGCCGATCGATAACGTCACCGTCGAGAATCTCGCGATGCATGTCGCGAAGCTGCTCGGCGCGAAGATCGCGCCGCTGTCACCGCAC
This sequence comes from Deltaproteobacteria bacterium, assembly GCA_013696695.1. GTDB lineage: Bacteria > Myxococcota_A > Polyangia > Haliangiales > Haliangiaceae > JABFXX01. Next base: position 1,647 of record JACCYD010000449.1, read on the forward strand.
GTGAAGACGCTCGAGGTCACCGTCGGCGAGCATCCCGGACAGGGCGCGTCGTGCATGCTGGAGCTCCGCGCGTGAAGTGGAAAGGCTGGCTAAAAAATCAGGATCTCCGGCTGTTGATGGAGCTCGCGATCGTGGGGGCGCTCGTCGTGGCCTTTCTCAAGATCGCGCACGAGGTTGCCGAGGGCACCGAGTCGTTCGATCACACGATCTTGCTCGCTCTTCGCGATACCCCGAGCGATCCGATCGGCAGTCCCGGCACGGAGGCCGCGATCATGCACCTGTCGGGACTCGGGTCCGGCGCGGTGACCACGCTGGTCTGCGTCATGGCGGTGACATTCCTGTGTCTCTCGGGGCGCTGGCGGTACGCGGGGCTCGTCGTCGCGTGCGCCGTCGGGACGCTGCTGGTGATGCTGGTGATGAAGGGCATCTACGATCGCCCGCGCCCCACGATCGTCACCGCGATCGATCCGCCCGGGGATGAATCGTTTCCGAGTGGTCACTCGATGATCGCGTCGGCGCTGTATCCAACCCTCGCGGTGTTGGTCGCGCGCGCACTCCCGACGCGTCGGCTTCGCGTATTCACGGTCGCGTGCGGCGTGTTTCTGGCGGGGATGATCGGCATCAGCCGCCTGTATCTAGGCGTGCACTATCCCACCGACGTGCTCGCGGGCTGGACCATCGGATGTACGTGGGCCCTGCTGTGCGGCATTGTCGCGCGCAAGCTCGCCCCGAATGTCGCGGCGCACGAGCAGCCGCTCGCACCGGACGACGACCAGCCCGCCGAGCGGGTGCGCACGAAGTGAACGCTACCGGCGGGTGACAACCTGTGGTGCGACCGACGCGAGCGCGTAGCTCAAGCACGCGGATTCGCGTGCCGGATCGACGGTATGCGCGATGCACTCGCCTGGGCGGTCACCGTACAGCCCAGCGTTCTGTAGCAGGAGGACTGATGATGATCACGAAGCTGAAGTGGCAGTGGCAAAGCTCGAATAACGACCAAGCACATGTCTCCACCGCCACTCGAACTTCCACCCCTAGCCCGCACACTGGTCGAGTCATCACGGGGATGCTCACCGGCAGCGGCTCTTCCGACCCCAACCACATTCCGTCCACCCGCACCTCGGGTCAGGGAAACCGAGGAAGCGACTACTAGCTAGCTAGACGCGAAGTCACGAGCCCGGGAGCTCGCATCGCGTCGCTAACCGGATCATCCGGGACATTGAAGTTGTCCCGGATGTTGCTGCGT
>JACCYD010000450.1 GCA_013696695.1 Deltaproteobacteria bacterium
ATCGAGAACACCACCTCGATCACCGACAAGATCGACGACGACAAGGGCACGCTCGGCCGGCTGGTCAACGATCCCACGATCGCGGACAACGTCGAGGCAATCACCGACGACGCGCGCGGCTTCCTCGGCACGCTGTTCGGGCTCAAGGCATACGTCGGGCTGCGCAGCGAGTGGAACTTCGGCGCGGCCCTCGCCCGCCACTACGTGACGATCGAGCTCCACACGCGCCCGGACAAGTACTACCTGATCGAGCTCGAGAAGGGTCCGCGCGGCAACTACCCGGTCGTCACGCTGAACTTCGATCCCACCGTCGATCCCAACAACTGGATCCGGAAGACCGTGATCGAGGACAAGGTCCGCTTCACGTTCCAGTTCGCGAAACGGTTCGGCTGGGCGACGCTGCGCTACGGCATCAAGGAGTCCACCGGCGGTATCGGCATCGACGCCAACAAGACCTGGCTCAGCCACCGGTTCGGGCTGTCGCTCGACCTGTTCGACGCCACGTTCGATCAGCTGCCGCGCGTCAAGCTCACCGCCGCGATCGAGCTGTTCCGCAACATCTACATCGTCGGCGGCATCGACGAGATCTTCAACAACCCGGACACCCTGACGATCGTCAAGGGCACCGATCCGAGCGGGGTGCCGATCCAGTTCGACACGTTCCAGTTCGGCCGCGATTACTTCGCGGGCGCGATGTTGAAGTTCAGCGACGAGGACCTGGCAGCGCTGTTGACGGTCGCGGGCTCGGCAGTCAGTAGCGCGGCGCAGTAACTCGTTACCTTCGCCGCAACGCTGTACGCTGACGGGATGCGCTTCGCCTGTGCTCTGGTGCTGCTCCTTGCCCCGGCTAGTTGTGGTGGTGACGACGCCGATGATTTCGGCATCGGCGCCGAGTGCGCAGTCAACGACGACTGCGACGTCGAAGGCGGCCAGTCGTGCCTCACCTTCAAGGGCGGCTACTGTGGCCTCGAGGGCTGCCTCGCGCACGAGGACTGCCCCGAGAACGCGGCGTGCGTCACTCACGACGACGGCATCAACTACTGCTTCCGGATCTGCGACGACAAGGCGGACTGCAACGAGAACCGCACGGTGGAGAACGAATCGAACTGCTCGTCGAGCGTCGACTTCGTCGAGCCGATCGCCGCGAAGGCCTGCGTTCCGCCGTCCTGACTCAGCCTGGCTCGGCCGCTCTGGCGCCAAACGCGGACTTGATCAGGCGCGACATCTGCGGGGCGATGTCGGGCAGAGACGCGTGCTCTTTGCGCTGTAGCGAGCGGATGGCGACGGCGTCGAGCCCCTTGATCAACGCGTAGACGCTGGTCTCGTCGGGCGCGCGCTCGAGCCGGCCGGCGGCGAACGCCATCGACAGGAACTCGAACATCAGCGACGCGTAGCGCGTGGTGTTGAGCTCGTACTTCGCGGCCTGCGCGTCACCCGCGGTGCGATAGACCTCGAACACGACGCGGGCGGCCGCGGCGTTATCGCGGATGATCTCGTAGTAGGCGCGGATGCCGACATCGACGCGCTCGATCGGATCGGTGACGCCCATCAGCTTCTGCAGCACGGTCGAGAAGCTGATCCGCACCGCGCGCTCGTAGACCTCCTCGAGGATCGCGTCGATCGAATCGAAGTGCTCGTAGAGGGTGCGGCGGCTGACCGCGGCGTGGTCGACCAGATCCTCGACCCGCGTGCCGGTGTACCCGCGCGCGGCGAACACCTCGGTAGCGGCATCGAGCAGCTTCTCGCGGGTCTCCACCGCGCGTTCACCCGTGGTCCGGGAACGGTCGTATCTGCCGCGGCCTGCACCCTTGGTCATGGGAACTACTCATTCTACTCGTTCGCGCATGACGCAGCTGCTCTCTAACTCACTGTGGCGACTGGCGTTGCCGATGACTGTTCGAGTAGCCGGACATCCGACATAGGTACTGAGTAGTTTTCTTCAGGTTACAGGGCCCACGATTGGCCCACCCATTGCCTCTGTCGCGGGGCATGACTCGACACGCGATTTCGACCTTCCTGTTTGCTGCCGCTGCCGCCTGCTCCACCCAAGCACCGGACGGTGACTGTGGTCTTGCGACGCAGCACGTCACCGACTGCTACGGCGACGAGATCGGCGAGGCGTTTGGCGCGTCGTGTACCGGCGAGACCGCCACGACGGCGCTCGCCGAGCAGTGTCCGGGCCCGGACGACGAGAAGTCGGATCTGTTCTCGACGCCAATCCTCAGCCCCGCGATCGAGCAGTTCAAGTACGGCTCGATCGGCGCCGACAAGCTCGGCCTACCGCTCTCGATCCTCAAGGCGATTCCGCTGGTCTGCGCGGACACGCTACCGCCTGGCACGAACCCGAGGAACAAGCCGCTCGAAGCGTTCGGCATGATCTACGAGGCCGGCAAGGACGTTCCGATCGGGTTCTCGCAGAAGCGCATGCCGATGGTCGGCATCACGCTCGTCGGCACCACCTGCTCTGCCTGCCACACGGCGACTGTTCGTGAAACGGCGACCGGCGCACGCACCGCGTTCTTCGGCGCGCCGAACACGCGGTTCGACGTCCAGGGCTGGAACAGCTACCTACTCGGCTGCATCCAGGATTCGAGGCGCTTCAACTCGACCACGCTCGACCGCGCGTTCCGCGAGCTCGGCGTCACCGGCGCGGATCGCTGGCTCGCGTACTCGACCAGCCTGCTGCGCGCGTTCACGTCGAACCTCAAGGCGCAGATCGACAGCGTCGTCACCGATGGCGCGTGG
>JACCYD010000456.1 GCA_013696695.1 Deltaproteobacteria bacterium
GGCCTGCTCGCCGAACGAGCCGCGTCGGGGCAGCTCGACATCGCGCTCGCGTCCGCGGCGCTCGACTTCGCGTTGCTGGCTGCGGGTCGACCGGTCGAGGCGCTGCGCCGGGCAACTCGCGCGATTCGCATCCTCGAGCGACTCGGTCGCGTGATCGAGGGCGAGTCGCTGATCCGGCTCGTTCACATCGAGGCCCTGCTCGCGACCGGCGATCTCGGTGCCACGGGCGTCGCGTTGTCGACGGCGTTCGGGCGCGTCCACGAGCGTGCGAACCGGATCGCCGACCCAGCGTGGCGCGCGGGCTTCCTCGAATCGGTGCCCGAGAACGCACGGATCCTCGAGCTCGCACGCCAGCGCGGCCTGCACGCCGGTGCTCGGATCTACCGGCGCGCGGTCAGCTTGCTCGGAGTCGGCGTCGGGTCGTAACTAGCGTTCGCGGCGCAGCGTCTCGAGCGACGATCGCACCCACGCCTTGGCCTCCTCGACCTTGCAGAACGGCGCACCATCGCGCTCCGCGGCCTCGAGGACGTCGTCGATCGCGGCGCCGCTCTTCAGCGCCGCGTACAGGTAGACGACGGCGGACGATCGCGGGCCCGCGCGACACGTCACGAGGGTAGGGCGCGGAAGCTCGTCGAGCGCGGCCACGTGCTGGCGTGCGAGAGCGAGGTCGAGCTCGCGTGGCGGATCGGTGATCACGTTCGCCGACTGTCCGACCGCTGCCTGCACCTGGGAGTACGACATGCCGCCCTCCATCGAGGCGAACTCGCTGCCGCACAAGTACAGCCACGAGCTCGCCTGGTGCTCGCGCGCGAAGGCCGCCGGGTCGGCGATCTTTCCGCGATTGTGGATCAGATCTGGGGGCAGCTTGAACGTGCTCATCGGCGCGATGCTAGCGAAACAAACGAACAGTCGAGCTTCGAGTTCGTTAAAAGCGACATACTGCTCCAGGCATGGAATGGCTCAATTACCATCACCTGCTGTACTTCTGGATGGTCGCGAAGCACGGGAGCATCACGCGAGCCAGTGCAGAGCTTCGCTTGGCGCACCCGACCATCAGCGGGCAGATTCATCGGCTCGAGCAGTCCCTCGGCGAGAAGCTGTTCGTTCGCAGCGGTCGCAACCTCGTCCTGACCGACAGTGGACGCATCGCGTTCCGCTTCGCCGACGAGATCTTCTCGCTCGGTCAGGAGTTCCAGGACACGTTGAAGGGGCGTTCGACCGGTCAGCCGTTGCGGCTCGTGGTCGGCGTCTCCGACGTGATCGCGAAGTCGATGGTTCACCGGATGCTCGAGCCGGCCTTTCACCTGCGCGACAAGGTCCGCATCATCTGTAAAGAGGCTCGCTCGGCCGACGCGTTCATGGGCGAGCTCGCGGTGCACGCGATCGACGTCGTGCTGGCCGATGCGCCCGCGGGCCCCGGGACGCCGGTCCGCACGTTCAGCCATCCGCTCGGCGACTGCGGCTCCTCGTTCTTCGCCGCACCGGCGCTTGCCAGGTCTTGTCGCAAGGGCTTCCCTCGCTCGCTCGACGGAATTCCGGTCCTGCTGCCGAGCAGCGACTCGACGTTTCGTCGCGCGCTCGACGAATGGTTCCAGGCGCACGACATTCGCCCCGAGGTCATCGCGGAGCTCGATGATCTCGCGCTCGCTTCGGTGCTGGGAGAGCAAGGGCTCGGCGTGCTCGCGGCACCGGATGTGATCGAGAAGGAGCTCCGGCGTCGCTATGCCCTGGAGCTGGTCGGTCGCGCGAAGGACATCCGCCAGCGGTTCTACGCGATCTCGGTGGAGCGCAAGATCAAGAACCCGGCCGTTGCCGCGATCTGCGAGGTCGCCCGCAAGAAGATCTTCGGCTGATCTGTCGGTTTTACCGTTACGACTGGACTGAACTACCGAATTGTCGAACGATCGGTAAGCGCCTAGAGTGCGCCCAAACATGTCGAACTACTCAGACGCTGCAGTCACCAAGCTCCGCTCCGCTATCGCGACCATCGAACACGAGATCTCCTTGGCGCCACCCACTTCTGCACTGCGAGCGGCATGGGCCCAGCTCGTCGAGGTGTTGGCGCTCGGCCCAGCTCCGGAAATGCGCGAGTGCCCCGCCTGTCGCAGCGTCGGGTTCCGCGCGGCGAGCCGGTGCAGCAACTGCTGGGCAACGCTCGAGCGACTGCCCTCGCTAACAGAGAACGCTTCGCCGCGAGGAGACGCGTGATGATCCGCCCTCTTCATGACCGCATCCTCGCCCGCCGGGTCGTCGAGCAAGACAAGACCCGGGGTGGGTTGTTCATCCCCGATAACGCCAAGGAGAAGCCGCTGGAGGCCATCGTCATCGCGGTGGGCAGCGGCAAGGTCCTCGAGAACGGCAAGATCCAGGCGCTCACGGTCAAGGCCGGCGACAAGATCCTGATCGGCAAGTACACGGGCTCCGAAGTGAAGCTCGAGGGTGAGAACCACATCATCGTGAGCGAAGACGAAGTCCTCGCAGTGCTGGAGGGCTAACCATGGCCGCCAAAGACATTCTGTTCGATAGCAGCGCTCGCAAGCACATCGCGAACGGCCTCGACATCCTCGCCAATGCGGTGAAGGTCACCCTCGGTCCGCGCGGACGCAACGTCGTGATCGAGAAGTCCTGGGGCGCTCCCACGATCACCAAGGACGGCGTCACCGTCGCCAAGGAGATCGAGCTCGAGAACCGCTTCGAGAACCTCGGGGCGCAGATGGTGAAGGAGGTCGCATCCAAGACCTCCGACGTCGCGGGCGACGGCACCACCACCGCGACCGTGCTCGCGCAGGCGATCTATGCCGGCGGCGCGAAGCTGGTGGCTGCAGGTGCGAACCCGATGGACGTCAAGCGCGGAATCGACAGCGCCGTTGCGGTCGTCGTCGCGGAGCTCAAGCTCCAGTCGACGCCCACGCGCAGCAAGGTCGAGATCGCCCAGGTCGGCATCATCAGCGCCAACGGCGACCAGACGATCGGCACGCTGATCGCCGAGGCGATGGATAAGGTCGGCAAAGAAGGCGTGATCACCGTCGAGGAGTCCAAGACGATGGAGACCACCCTCGAGGTGGTCGAAGGCATGCAGTTCGACCGGGGCTACATGTCCGCGTACTTCGTGACCGACACCGCGCGGATGGAAGCGGTGTTCAGCGATCCCTACATCTTGATCTACGAGAAGCGGCTGTCGAGCATGCAGGAGCTCCTGCCGCTGCTCGAGCAAGTCGCGAAGCAGAGCAAGTCGCTCGTGATCATCGCCGAGGATGTCGATGGCGAAGCGCTCGCGACGCTGGTCGTCAACAAGCTGCGCGGCACCCTCGCGGTGTGCGCGGTCAAGTCGCCTGGCTTCGGCGATCGCCGGCGGGCGATCCTGCAAGACATCGCCGCGCTGACCGGCGGTCGCGCGATCACCGAGGATCTCGGGCTCAAGCTCGAGAGTGTCACCCTCGAGGATCTCGGTCGCGCCAAGCGCGTCACGGTCGCCAAGGACGCGACGACGATCATGGAAGGTACCGGCAAGAAGGAAGACGTCGAGGCGCGCGTCAAGTCGTTGCGCCGCGAGATCGAAGACACGACCTCCGAGTACGACCGCGACAAGCTGCAGGAGCGGCTGGCGAAGCTGGTCGGCGGTGTCGCCGTGATCAAGGTCGGCGCCGCGACCGAAGTCGAAATGAAAGAGAAGAAGGCGCGCGTCGAGGACGCGATGCACGCGACTCGCGCGGCCGTCGAAGAAGGGGTTGTCCCCGGAGGCGGCGTGGCACTGATCCGCTGCCAGGCGGCGCTCGAGACCTTGAAGTTCGATGACGAGCGGCGCTACGGCGTCAACGTCATCCGCCGCGCGATCGAGGAGCCGCTCCGGCAGATCGCGCAGAACTGTGGCGCCGAGGGTGCCATCGTCGTCGGCAAGGTTCGCGATGGTGCTGGTGCCTTCGGGTACAACGGCGCATCTGGTGAGTACGAGGATCTCGTCAAAGCCGGCGTCATCGATCCGACGAAGGTCGTCCGCGTCGCGCTGCAAAATGCAGCGTCCGTGGCGTCCCTCATGCTGACGACCGAAGCACTGATCGCAGAACGGCCGAAGCACACCCAGGAGGGCTCATGAGCGTCACGACAACCCCGCCGCCCGCGTCGCCATCAGATCTCGAGACCCGCGTTGCGAATCGCAAGCAGGAGTTGGTCTCCGAGATCCTCGAGCACAAGAAGAACAGCTCGCGCGCCGGTGCCGCCGATGCGGTCGACAAGATCAAAGCGCGGCTCTCGGAGCTCGCTCACATCGTCAAGGAAGGTGTCGTCGACGGCTGGGCCAACGTCGGTCCCCGCGCGAGGCTGAAGCTCGACGAGTGGATCTCGAAGTAATCCGCCAGCGAACGTCCAGTACTGCGCGAGTTGCCTCACGAGGCGAGTGGCGTCACTCTCCGGCCGATGCAACTCGTTCGCTGGCTGCCCGTTGTCCTGATCGCGTGCGGCGGTTCTAAACCAGCCTCGCCGCCGGCCAACCGCACGACCACCGTCGAGGCCGCACCACCGACTCGCAGCAAGGACCCGTACCAGGCCGCGACCTGGATCGCGAAGCTCGGGGATCCGCGCGAGCGCGAGCGGGCGATCACCGAGCTCGAACAGCTCGGCGATCCCGCCGCGATCGAGCCGCTCGGCAAGCTGTGGATCGAGGATCGCTCGGTGCGAAGCCTTCAGGTCCTGATCTCGCTCGCGAGGCCGCTCACCCCCGATGAAGCGAAGGCGCGATTCTTCACCGACTACGAAGCGACGGGTCGTCCCGCGAGCTGGCAGCGCGCGCAGCCGTTCTTGATCCGCGCGCTCACGGATCTCGATCCCGCGAATCCGCGCTCGGTCGACGCCGCGACCAAGGCCGCCGATGCGCTCGGCGAGGCTCGGTTGCCCGACGCGATCGAGCCGCTGCTCGCCGTCGCGCGACGCACGCCCGACAAGAAGACGTTCCAGGCGCAGATCTCCGCGGTCCGCGCGCTCGGGCGGCAGATCGAATTCAAGGCCAGTGTCGGTCCGGCGCTCGGGAAGCTGATCGACGTCGATCCGCCTCGTCATCCGCGCGCCGCGAAGTCGAAGGAAGAGGCGCGCCCGCTCGAGGAGCGCTTCGGCATGCACCTCGCGATCAGCGGTGCGTCGATCAATGCGCTCGGCGCGCTTCAGGCCACCACCGAGACCACGGCACTGATCCTCGCGCTCTACCGCACCCCGGAGCTGACGTCCCAGATCCGGCGCACGCTGGTGGGAATCGGCGCGCCGGCGCGCGATGCGTTGCTCGACGTGATCGCGGGGAAACATGCCGCCGTCGAGAAGCTGTTCACGGCGAACAAGCTCGGTCGCTATTGTGGCGACAAGGACGAGCTACCCGATGCGCAATGCATGCGGGTCTCGATGCGTGACTTCTATGCCGCGCTGCTGCTCGGCGACTTCCACGATCCACGCGCCGTACCCGCGTTGCTCGACGCGCTCCAGCGACCGGCCGCGCCCGCGTATTACGCCGATGACACCCCGGGCCCGACGCAGCATCGAGCGATCTTCGACGCACTCCGCAAGGTCGGCACGCCCGAGGCTGCGGCACCGCTGCGCGCGATGTGGATGGATCGCAAGCTCGACATCGCCTCCAAGGCGGCTGCGATCGAGACCTACGCGTTCGTCGCGCGCGACGCGACCGGGCGCGCCGAGCTCGCGAAGATCGCTGCCGACAACAGCGCCAACGACGAGCTGCGGCAAGCCGCGGCGAGCACGGTCGCGCGGATCTCCACCGACAAGGCGGACATCTCGCTGTTCTTGAAGCTCGCCGACAAATACCTCGACGCGTCGGCGAAGAAGCGCAAGGAGGCCGACGCGAAGCAGGCCGCGGCCGAAGCCGCCGAGCGCCCGCTCGCCGCCATGAAGCAGCAGCACGAGGCCTCGAAGGCCGCGCTGGAGCTCACGGCCAAGGATCCGAACAGCACCACCGACGCCATCAAGCAGGCGACGGCATCCGCTCGACGCATTTCGGACGCGTATCAGATCGCGAAGCGCACACACAAGGAAGCCACGCGGCCGTTCCGGGATGCCGACATGGCGGCGAAGGCCTATCTCGGGTTCGCGCGGATGTTTCAAACGCACGTCGCTCGAATCGAGGTCGCGATCCGCTGCAAGGCCGATGTCGACTGCTACGCGAGCAGCCTGCAGCTGCAGCCCGCTCAGGCCGCCACGCAGGTCTCGACCTATCTCAAGGACATCTCGACGTGGAGCTCCGACGAGAAGCTCGGCCTGGTGGAAGCGACGATCGAACGGTCGATGCTCGAGCTCGGCAAGCGTGGCAGCGCAGCCAGCAAGCATACCGACGCCCTGCTCGATGCCGCTCGCTCCGACAATCGCGTGATCCGCCAGAGCATCCTGCTCGCGTTGCCGAAGATCGCGAAGGTGCCCTGCACCGAATGCGTCGCGAAGCTGGAGGCCGCGATGGCCGCGGGGGAAGGCAAGGTCTCGCTCGGCGACCTGAACACCGAGACCGCGATCGTTCGCGCGTACTTCTTGCGGGCCGGGGGTCGCGTGCCGTAGCGCCCGCTACGTCGCCACGGCCGACTTGGGCGCCGTGTGAACGATCTGATGAGTCGCGGGAGCCGGGTAGCCCGCGATTCCAAACTCCTCGCGAATCGCGCGGGCCGTCCCGAAGTAGACGTCCCAGTAATGCTCGTTCGCCGTGAATGGCCGGATGGCGAGGACGGGGCCCGACGCGGTCCCCTCGAGGATCTCGATCACGGGCGCCGGCTCGGCGAGCACGTTCGGGATCAGCGCGACGCGAACGCGCAGCCGGCGAATCGCATCGTCGACATCGACGCTGTGGGCGACCTGAGCCACCAGATCGACGCGGCGATACGGATTCGCCGAGAAGTTCTGGATACTGTCGCCGAGGATCTTGCTGTTACCCACGATCGTCTTGATGTTGTCGGCCGTGTTGATCGTGGTGACAAACAGCGCGATCTCCTCGACGACACCGGTGACACCGCCGCCCGTGATCATGTCGCCGACCTTGAACGGACGGAGCACGACCAGGAACACCCCTGCCGCGAAGTTCGCGAGCAGTCCCGACCACGCCATGCCGATCGCGATGCCCGCCGCGGCCAGGATCGCGGCGAAGCTCGTCGTCTGCACGCCGAACACGCCGAGCACGAGGATGACGAGCACCAGCTTGAGGACGACCTTGAGGATGCTGTCGATGTAGCGGGTGAGGGTCGGCTCGATGTTGCGGCTCAGCAGGCGCGCCTTGACGCCGCGCGTGATGATGCCGATCGCGAACCGGCCGCCGATCCACAGTGCGAGGGCCCCGAGGATCCTCGTTCCAATATCGATGACGACGGGAAGCGCGGTCGAAACGAGGTTGTCGACGAACGAGGGTTCCGCGGGAAGGGACATGAATCCTTGTACTCCTGTTCTCGTCGAGGTTCATGTAGTGCCCGGTGACGCGACCACTGTATGCTCGCCCGAAGGTGGCACCAGTGGGGTTCAAGACGGGTATCCTGATCGCGGCGGTCTGGGCGTGTGCGTGCGGGGGCAATAGCGGCCTGGACCAGTTCGAGGGTGAGGTCGGGACCATCATGTTCGTGACCCAGGTCCCGGTCCCGGGCGGAAGCTTCGCGGTCATCGACTCGAACTTCTCCAACCACGCACCGGGCGTCGACTCGGCGCCACGTGGCGGCGACCTGATGATTCACTACCCCGATGGAGAGCTGCGCAACCTGACGCGCGAGGCCGGATTCGGCGACGCGGGCGAGATGCAGGGCGCCGATGCGATCGCGGTCCGCGAGCCGACCGTGCACTGGAGCGGTAACAAGGCACTGTTCTCGATGGTGATCGGCTCGCCCACCGAGCAATTCGATCCGGGCGAGAACACCGGCTGGCAGATCTATGAAGTCACGGGCATCGCGCGTGACGAGGCGGTGGCCATTCGCAAGATCGCGGGCCAGCCCGAAGGCTTCAACAACGTCTCGCCGATCTACGGCTCGGACGACAAGATCCTGTTTGCCTCGGATCGCCCGCGTGCCGGAGAGTTGCACCTGCACCCGCAGCTCGACGAATACGAGTCGCAGCGGACGACCGTCGGGATCTACCGGCTCGACGAGGCCAGCGGCGCGATCGAGCTCATCGAGCACGCGCCGAGCGGCGTGTTCTCGCTGTCGATCGACACCTTCGGCCGGCTGATCTTCGTCAAGTGGGATCACCTCCAGCGCGACCAGCAGGGCGACTCGCCGGATCTCGCCGCCCAGTATGGTGCGATCACCTTTGCGGACGAGTCAGAGGCCGCCACCTCGACGTCTTCGATCACCGGCGCCGAGATGTTCCCCGAGCCGCGCATCGAGGGGGACCCGGCCGCCGACGCGACGATCCACATCCACGCCTTCAACCAGTTCTTCCCGTGGGAGATCAACCAGGACGGTAGCGCGGAGGAGACGCTCAACCACATCGGTCGCCAGGAGTGGGGTGGCACGTTCACCGAGGGCAACTTCGTCGATGACCTCGGCCTCAGCTTCGAGGCGCCCGACCCCAAGACCGCAGCGACGAGCAAGTTGCGCGGCGACGGTGGGACGTTCTACGTCCGGCAGGATCTCCTGGATCCCGCGTCGTACCTCGCGATCTCGGCGGGCGAGTTCGATCTCGGCGGCAAGATCATCCGGTTCGATGGCGCTCCGACGATCAACCAGGAGGACATGCGACTGATCGAGGTGACCGCACCTGAGGACGGCCGCTTTCGCAGCCCGATGCACCTCTCCAACGGTGGTTACGTCGCGGTCCGCACGGCGTCCGACGGCGATGCGGCATACCGACTGGTCGCGCTGACCGGTGCAAGCGAACGCCTCACCGTGGTTGGCACGGTCACCGACGACGACGACATCGAGCGCACGGTACGCTGGCTGACTCCCGACCGCACCGCCACGTATTCGGGCGATCTCTGGGAGCTCGACCCGGTCGAGGTGGCCCCACGATCGGTGCCGCCGCTGCGCCAGCGGCTACCTCTGGAACAACCCGAGCAAGCCATCTTCGACGAGGTCGGCGTCGCCCAAGCGGACCTCTCGACCTGGCTGCGGGAGCGCGAGCTCGCGCTCGTCGTGAGCCGCAACGTCACCCAGCGCGATCGCAACGACGTCCAGCAACCCTACAACCTCGAGGTGCCCAATGGCGTGTCGTCGACGCGCGGCAGCTCGACGGTCTATCAGGTCTCCGACATGCAGTTCGTGCAAGCGGACCTCCTGCGCGGTTACGAATCCCACAACCGAGGCAGGCGCCCGCTCGCGCGACCGATCCACGGTCCGGATCTCCTCAGCGATGCAAGCGGCTCCGTCGCGCTAGGGCTCGACGGCTCGATGGCGGCGTTTGTTCCTGCCAGGCGTGCGCTGTCGTGGCAGCTGACTGCGCCCGATGGCACCGGCGTGGTGCGCGAGCGCAACTGGGTGTCATTCGCCGCGGGAGAGATCCGCGTCTGCGCCTCGTGCCACGGCATCAACAAGCAAAGCCAGACCGGCGATCCCGTGCCCGAGAACTCGCCTGACGCGCTGCGCTCGCTGCTCCGGCAGTGGAAGGCGTTGCAGTAGAGGCTCGCAGTCGAGCGCGGTCATATGCTCCGTCACGGTTCTCTTGAGTTTTCTTGACGTGGCAGCTACCGGTTGGTAG
>JACCYD010000462.1 GCA_013696695.1 Deltaproteobacteria bacterium
TTTCGTCATCGACGATGATCCAGATCGGAGGCCCGTCGACTGTCGCGCTGCTCGTCGGCGCGAACGTGATCACGATCGTCGTGGTGGGGATGTTCGCGAACGCGCTCGCCCGTTCGCGACGAGACGCTCAGCGCCAGGTCGAGATCCAGGCGTGGCACCTGCGCCAGCTGCTACCGACGGTCGGGTGAGCGACGAGCTCACCCCTTTGCTGATCAGCCGAGCAGCGCCATCGCAGCGTCCGCTTCGGCTTCCTCGACCAGGAATCGCTCGGTCTTCCGGCCGTCGCTGATCTCGATCGCGAACTGTTTCCGCAGGGCGACCTTGTCGATCGATCGGATGGTGTGACGCTCGAAGACGATCGCCGGCTTGACGCCGAACGGGCTGAGCGTCGCCGCGACGACGCCGTCCAGGACTGCCTTGACGAACGCGATGCGCTGGTTGGTGACGTGGAGCTCGCCGTACCGGTTACCGAACAGGCCCTTGCGGCGCAGCGTCCCGAAGCTGGTCACGATCTCCTCGCCGTAACCGAGCTTGATCCGGGGGGTGATCATGTTGAGTGGAATCTGCACTCCCGAACGGACGAGGGTCGCCGGCGAAGGTCGCGGCGTCGCCGTCGCCAAAGCAGCCCCCCAACCACGACCACGAGGGCCAGGCTCGGCTGGCCGCCCGCCGAGCAGCCGATTGTCGGGACGAAGTCGGTATCGGAACCGTCGTCGAGGTGCACCGCGAGCCGGCGCGTCGTCGTGTTGTCGGCGGTGTCGGCGACCTCGATGACGAGCTCGTGAGGACCTGTGGCCAGGTCTGGATCGATCGCGAAGTCGAGCGAGCTCGGCTGCGTGGCGACCGCGGTGCCATCGACGTAGAGCGTGATCCGCGCGACCGCGACGTCGTCGGCGGCGCTCGCGATCACCGCGAACCCGGGCTCGACGACGCTGCCATCCAGCGGAGCGACGATGTCGACCGTCGGTGGAGCGCGATCGGAGCCAGGCGCGCCGAACCGGTCGAGCAGGATCCGGAACGAGTTCTGGTTCGCGCGGCAGGTGCTTCCGCCGACCCCGCACGGGCGAGCGGACGTTTCGCCGCATTCGACGGTCTTGTCCTGGAACGTGCGCTCTCCGGCGAACGACAGGTAGGTCATCGGATCGGAGGGCTCGAGCTCGTGATCGAGGCCGTAGCTGTGCCCGACTTCCTGCGCGACCACCTCGCAGACGGCCTGCGGATCGTTGCGAAGATTCGCTGGGAACACGAACACGATCGAGTGCTCGACGACGCTGCAATCGGTGGCCATCGGCGCCACGCCACCGATCTTCGGCGGGAGCTCGATCGAGGTCGGCGAGCCACCGACGTGGACCTGGATGTGTGGCGTGGCGCCCGGATCGACGTCGGTGATCGCGACGTCGTACGGCGCCCACATCGCGCGCACGCACGCGACGGTCTCGGCCCAAGACGCATCGTCGATGTCCCAGCCGTCGATCGTGGTCGGCCGCTCGATCAGGGATGAGGTGTCGAGCTGCGAGTTACTCGCGCCGGGAGACAGCGCACCGCCATCGCGATCGAGATAGATCGTCCGACTGCGCGGGTGTTGCGCGGTGGTGGGGGGGACCGCCTGGCGGGCTCTCAGAGAGCCGTCGCCGGCAACCCGAAATTCGATCGGAGCCGCAGTCGCGGTACCTGCGCAGATCACGAGGGCAGCAAGGACACGCATAGCTGTCAGGTCGACCGCTCGCGCGATCTGTCGAGGGGGCTCAGCTCTTCGGCGGCGCGTCCCAATCGACGAAGTTCTCGCCCTTGATCTTCGAGAGGATATCGATGGCCGCGGCTGCGCCGTCACCCGCGGAGATGATCGCCTGGCTGCGGCCGGGACGCGCCGAGCGGCCGACCACATAGGCGCCGATCGGCGTACAGGCGTTGCGATCGGTCGCGATGCCGGTGGCGTCGTCGAACGTTAGGCCGAGTTGCTTCGCGAGCTTCGGGGCCTTGCCCTCGGAGAGGATCAGATACGTCGACGTCAGCTTCGTGCCGCTGCCTTCGAGCTCGACCGACCAGCCATCCGTGGTCTTCGAGACGGCCGCAACATGCTCGTCGCGGATGCAGCCGCCGCAATCGATCACCTGCTTGCGTGCGATGACCTGGAAGTCGGCGCCGCTGATCACCGGGATGCCGAGGTAGTTGCGCAGCTGCGCGAAGTGCATCGCGGTCTTGTCCTGGCCGAGCACGACCACGTTGACCTTGTTCTTCGCGAGGAACAGCGCCGCAGACAGACCGCCTGGACCGTCGCCGATGATGATGACTTCGGGCATGAGGCACCATACCTCGGGCATGGTCGGCTCGTGATCTCGCGCATCGTCACCGTTCTCGTCGCACTCGACAACGTCACGGGCTGATGCTCTGCGCTGCGGCTGCGGTCAGCTGGACGCGGCAGGCGCGCAGCAGCAGCAATTCGCCGCCAACTCGCTGCGCCACTATCTCGATCTTCGTCTGCTCGGTCGCGTGTGGCGATGCTACGGCTGCCCGAGACCCATCGAACGCAGGACTTCGACGTCGATCGCGCCGGAAGAACAGCAGTCGGCGAGCTGGCCGTCGATCACGACCGCCGGGACGCGGTTGATGCCGAGCTGTTTGGCGCGTACTGCGACTTCGGGATCCTTCATGTCGAGGACCTGGACGTCGCACGCGTCACACGCAACTTCTCGAATTACTTCGAGAGTCGCGTCGCAGCAGGGGCAGCCGGCGGAGAACACTTCGATCGTGCGCTTGGTCATGGTGTGATGCTTTCTGTGGTCGAGAGAGGAAACTGCGACTCGTCTCGCGGCTTCTTGAGGTTGAGGATCGATGCGGTCAACATCACGCCGGTCCCGCCATAGAGCGTGACCGGCGACGTGACGAGCCAGCCGACGTAGACGAGTACGGCGCCAGCAGTAGCAATGGCGAACACATGCCATCGCTCCTTGTTCCGAGCCGAGATGAAGAACGTCGAGAGCGAGAGCAACAGCAGGGCGGCAAGCACCCATCGCATGATCGAGGAGTCGGCCAGAAAGCTCAGCCCGAGCGCGGGGAGCACGCTGCCGGAAGTCGAGAGGCACAGCGGGCAGATTCCCTTCGGGACGAGAACCGCGAGCACGCCGCTGATCGGACCGAGCATGCCGCCGGCCTTGTTCGCCGCCTTCTTCGCCTTCACGGCGTCGCCTCGGGGACAGGCCCGGCCTTGAAGCCGAGGCCTCGGATTGCCGCGGCGAGGTGCTTTGGCTCCAGCTTCCGCCCGTCGTACTGGATCACGGCGCGTTTGGTTTCGAAGCGGACGTCTACGTCGAGCACACCATCGATGCCGACGAGACTCCTGCCGATGCGTGCAGCGCACGAGTCGCACGCCATGCCGTCCACCGGAATCGTGACTGACTTCATGACGACATCCTTTTGAAGCTTCCGATCAGCTTCACTCGCCGAACACGCTGCGGATCCCGTCGCTAGCAGGAACACGAGGCTGGTCCTAGCGAGTGGCATCGGTCGTCTCCGGTTCGGCGACATCGTCCAGGGCTTCGAGAATCGGGCACGTCCCGGCCTGTGCGCCGCATGCGCAACCTTCGACGAGGGTCGAGAGTGCACTACGCATCGCTTGCAAGCGCGCGAGCTTTTCGTCGATGTCGCGCATCTTCGCGGTGGCAAGCTCGCGCACTTTCGATCGCTGTCGGCTCGTGGTCTGACGAAGCGTGATCAGTTCCTCGATCTCGGTGAGCGTGAAGCCGAGCGCCTGTGCGCGCTTGATGAAGCGAATCAACCGCACCGTATCGATCGGATACTCGCGGTAGCCGGCGGGCGATCGCTTCGGCGAGCCGAGAATGCCGCGGCGCTCGTAGTAGCGAAGCGTCTGCCGGTTCACCCCCGCGCGAGACGCGACGTCACCGATGTGAAGACGAGCGCGCGGACGTTGCTTGGCTGCGGCATCGCGGTTCATCTCGACACTGTGACACCTATACCTAGGTACAGGGTCAAGCGGTTTCGACGTCCAGTCGAGAGCGAAGACACACTGGCCCAGTTTCGCGACGATCTTGGAGCCTTCCGCGATCGTCGTCGGAGCGCTCCACGTTGCGGTCGCGACCAGGTTGGGCGACGCGGCTCGACGGCCGGCAATCGGCGGTTACAGCAGGATCGTCGGCGAACTGGGTCTCGCGCCATTCACCGCAGCAGATCTTGATCATACCGCAAGGCAATCTTGCTTTCCTGATCGGTCGATCAGTCGCTAGCGTCGGCGCCATGAAGCTCGAACGTTTGTTCCATGTCCTCGTCGTGTTCGGTGGGGCCTCGTCGGCTGCGTGCAATTCCGAAGACGATCGACGAGATCGCCGGCAGGATCCGGCGCCGGATGCAACCAACCCAGTGGATGGCGTGGATGGCGCCGCCGGGCTGCAGCCATGTTTCTGCGACGTCCAGGTGTGCTGTGATCGAACGGCCGAGCCGGCTCAGGTCGTGGATGGCTTCGAGTGTTGCTGGAGCACGACCTGCCCGTGACCGGGAGCAACGCCAGCTACGCGGCGGCCGTCTGGCATCATCGCGAGCGCATCGAGCGCGAGGCGGCGCTGCAGTTCGACGCGCTCGCTCGCGAGCTCGCGGCATGCGGCCATCACGAGCTCGCGGCACGTTCGGGCGCAGCGGCAGAGGACGAGCGACGCCATGCCGTGCGTTGCCGGTCGATCGTCGACACCTTGACGGCCGGCTCGGCAACAACTCCGCCAATACCCGCTCGGCACCTCGCGCTCGGCCCCGCGACCCTGGCGCAGCGCGATCGCATGCTGTACGCCGCCGTCGCGATCGGGTGTGTGACGGAGAGCCTGAGCTGCTCGCTCTTGCTCGAGCTCCGCGCCGCCGCAACGCACGAGCTGGTGGCCGACACGGTCGCCGACATCCTGCGCCACGAGATCGAACACGCCCGAATCGGCTGGGCCGTGCTCGCCGCCGAGGCCGCGCATCGCGATGTCGGTTGGATCGCGGCGTATCTACCGGCGATGGGAGCGGCGGCCGTCGCCGACGACGTCACGCCGATGGCCGGCGACTCGCAGCTCGCAGGGTTCGGCGTGCTGCCACTGGCGCGCGTGCGCGAGCTCGTCGCCGGGACGTGGGCGGCCGTGATCGCGCCGGGGATGGCGCGGTACGGGATCGCGGGTTGATCGAAGCCTCCGCGATCCGCCGTTCGACGCCCGCGATCAAGAGCTCCAGCGGCGGCCGCTCCATCGAGCGCGCGTGCTGCGCGACGAACACGTCGATCGGCGGGATCGCGAGCACCGACAATCGCCGCAACTCACCCGCGGCAACGTGCGGTGCCGCGATCAGGTCCGGAAGCACAACCAACAGCGTTCCCGATAGGGCCACCACGAGATTCGAGCGCAGCAGATCGATGCGCATGCCGATCTTGCGGGGCACGTCGCTCGGCCAGCCATCTCGTACCCGCCCCGCGTCGCCGACGCGCGGAATCGAGAACGCCGAAGCCAGCACGTCGGTGCGGGCTACCCGCCGCGCCGCAAACAGCGGATGGCTCCCGCCGCAGTAGATCGACGCACCGAGCTGGCCGAGCCGGCGCGCGACGACGTTCTCGGCGGTGACTTCCTCGTAGTAGAACGCCGCGTCGAGCCGCCCGCGGACCAACAGGTTGTTGGCGTCTGAGGGACCGATGTTGTGGTGCTCGGGGACGAGCTCGCCGTGTGTCCGTTTGAGGTCTAGCAACGCCGGGACCACGAGCTCGGTGAGCACGCCGAGCGAAGCGACCCGCAACGGCCGCAAGAAGGGATCGCCGAGGCTGTCGGAGAGTCCGGCGTCCACGGCGCGCGTTGCCTCGCGCACGCCATCGCGTAGCGCGATGCCGGCCGCGTTGAGCACGAGCGTGTTGCCGACGCGATTGAACACCGCCGCACCGAGCGCAGCCTCGAGGAGACCGAGCGTTCGCGAGACAGCCGCGGGCGTCAGGCCGAGCCGGCTCGCGGCGCCGACGACGCTTCCCGCTTCCGCGATCTCGAGGAACGCGGGCAACCAGTTCCACAGGTTCCGGCGCAGCTGGCTCAGCATCAAGGTTTCCTTACGCGAGGCATAAACAAGTCTAGCTTTTCTTGGACGAGCGGCGGCGTATCGTTCGCGCATGTCCAGGTCACGCCTCGCCGCACTCGATCGCCGCCAGATGCTGTCGTGGATCGCGCGGACGTCCGCAGGTGTTGCCGGGATGCGCATGCTCGCCGGTTGTGGCGAGCCGGAGGCCACGGGCGTCGATGCAGCGTCGGGAATCGACGGCCACGCCGCGGTCTGCACTCCGACGTCGACCGACGTCCTCGGGCCGTTCTATCGACCCGGCGCGCCATCTCGAATGACGATCGCGGCGGTCGCGGAGCCCGGCGATCGGCTGGTCTTCGATGGCGTTGTCGTCGGTCCAGATTGCGCGCCGCTCGCCGGCGCGATGCTCGATGTCTGGCAAGCCGACAAGGATGGGCGGTACTACGAACCGAACGGTGCCGAGCCATTTCGGCTGCGCGGGAGATTTCAAGCCGGCGCCGATGGCACGTGGCAGCTCCACACGATCCGTCCGGGCAACTACATGCTCGACGCGACGCTGTGGCGACCCGCGCACCTGCACGTCACGGTGACGCACCCCGAATACCGTACGCTGACGACCCAGCTCTACTTCGAGGACGATCCGTTCCTGCCGCCCAACGACGGTTGCACGAGTTGCGGGTCCGACGATCCCGCTCGGATCCTGCGCCTGGACGCGGGTCGCGACGGGTTGCGCACCGCCGTCGAGCTCGTGCTCGCGCGCGCCTGACCCCGGGCGACACGTGGCCGAGCCGGTGACACGACGATGGTCCCCACATGTTCATGGCCCAATCATCGATGTCGCGCTGCACTTCATTGGTGTCGGGATCGTCATCGCTGCGTGGCGGTACGTCCGAGGTCCGTCGACGTGATCGGCCACGTCACCTGTAACCGAAGTGGTCACAGCTGACGACCCCTCAAGTAAGCGGATTCCGGCGTGCACGCGTTGGTCCGTGCCTTGCGTTGATACAAAGTGCCTCGCAAAGGATCCCATGCGTATCACCACATTTCGTTCGCTGTGTCTCGGATCGCTGATCGCGCTCGCGGGCGCATGCAGCTCTTCAAAGACGTCAGCGCCAACCTCGACGCCGAAATCCACCGTCGTGTCGGGCGACACGTCGTGCCCCGTTTCGGTACCCGGAACGTCGGTCACCGTGGAGGACGCCAACAACGGGGCCGCATTCGCGTTCGTGACCACGGGGGACGTTGCCGAGCTCCGAAAGCGCGTCGGTGAGATGGCGAAGATGCACAACGATCACCACGCGTCGATGGGTGCACTGCCCGACGGAAAGAACGAGCACGCCGGGCACGACATGGGCGGTCACGCCGGGCACGACATGGGCAGCGGTGGCGGTCACGCCGGCCATGACATGGGCAGCGGTGGCGGTCACGCCGGCCATGACATGAAGGGGCACGCTGGCCATGCCGGCGGGATGATCGGCGTGCATTCGAAGGCCACCGCGAGCGATATCGAAGGCGGCGCGAAGCTGCTGTTCGTGAGCGGCGGCGGCGATGTCGCGAAGCTGCAGGGCGAGCTGCGAATGCATGCACAGCACATGTCGACGGGTACGTGCACCATGGGGAAGTCGTGAGACGCGCTCTCGTCGTGATCGCCTCGCTCGCGATCGGTGCGTGCGCGCCACGCGCGATGCCGGGCACCGCCGATCATCCGGCGAATCCCGATGCGCCTGTCGGGCGACTTGCAGGGCCACCCGCTGCACTCCGTCCCGGAGTCGCGCAGCTCACCGAACCGACCGCGCCGGGCATGCCGATGACCGGGCACGAGCACCACGGCAAACCGCAAGATCCCAAACCCACGCCGGGAGACCAGCCCGCGACCGAACCGAAGCCGGACGAGTCGAAGACCGAGCCGAAGAAGACCGAGCCGAAACCGTCGACCGATCCGAAGAAGACCGACGCGAAGAAGCCACCCAAAGGCCAGCCGCCGCCGAAGAAACCACCCGAACCGAAGAAACCACCCGAGCCGAAGAAACCACCCGAGCCCGATCCACACAAAGGTCACGACATGAAGGGTCAGCCTTGATGCATTCCGTCGGACTCGTCTTCGCCCTGACGATCGCCGGCTGCGTTCCATCGCGTTCCTCGGTATTCGGGCCGGTTGATC
This sequence comes from Deltaproteobacteria bacterium, assembly GCA_013696695.1. GTDB lineage: Bacteria > Myxococcota_A > Polyangia > Haliangiales > Haliangiaceae > JABFXX01. The sequence goes on from JACCYD010000462.1 coordinate 8,195, forward strand.
GCGAGATCGAACGCCGGGTCGGCGTCGGCGCGACGTGGCACGAGAACATCGACAGCCGCGTGCCGGGAGCGATCACCGAGCTGCTCGCGAAGCCGCTCGATCGCGATGCCGTGGTCCGGATCGCGCTCGCGACCAATCGCCGGCTGCAGGCCGAGTTCGATCGGCTCGGCATCGCGGCGAGCGAGATCGCTTCCGCGACGGTGTTGGCGCCGCTTCGCGTCGACCTCGAGTACAAGCTCGCGCGCGGCGACAAGGCGGCAGAGACCGAGATCGACGCGATCCAGGACGTTCTCGATCTCATCCAGCTTCCGCAACGGCGCAGCATCGCCCGCGCAGATCTCGACGCGGCGCGAGCGGGTGCCGTCGCGGCGACGGTGGGGTTGGTCGCGCGCGTCGAGGTGGCATACATCGATGTCGTCGCTGCGCAGCAGGAGCTCGAGCTCCGCCAGACCGCGTTCGATGCTGCGGTCGCATCGGCGGAGATCGCCGAGCGGATGCATGCAGCAGGCAACCTCCCGGACCTCGGACTCGCACGCGAGCGCGCTCAACGCGAACAGGCGCGCATCGAGCTCGCTCGCGCGCAGATCGACATCGAAGTACGACGCGAGGCGATGAATCAACTGCTCGGACTTTCGGGTGACCACACGAAGTGGACGGTCAGCGCGCGGTTACCCGACGTGCCGACCGCCGCACCAGCGCTCGACACCCTCGAGCGCGACGCCGTCGTGGCGAGCCTCGACATCGCTGCGGTTCGCGCACAGGCGGAGGCGGCTGCAGGTCGCATCGGGCTCGCACGTTTCCGCAGCGTGGTTCCCGAGCTCGGGATCGGCGTGTCGGCGGATCGCAAGGATGGCGCGTGGGACTTCGGACCGGCGATCGCGATCGGGCTGCCGCTGTTCGATCAGGGCCAAGGGCCGCGCGCTCGTGCAAATGCCGAGCTGCGTCGCGCGCAGAACGAGGCGATCGCGACGGCGGTCGAGCTCCGCGCGACCGCGCGCGCCACGCGACAGCGCGTGCTCGGCGCCTACGCGGAGGCGAAGCACCTGTTCGACGTCATCTTGCCGCTTCGCCAGACCGTGCTCGCAGAGACGCTCAAGCAGTACAACGCGATGAACGCGACGACGTTCGAGCTGCTGATCGCGCGACGCGACATCGTCGATGCCGGTCGCCAGTACATCGACGCACTGCGCCGGTTCTGGCGCGCGGCGGCCGAGGCTCGCGCGCTCGCACGCGGTGCGATGCCGCGGACGGGCATGGATGACGACGGACGGGTCGAGATTTCACGCACCAGCGAGGGACACTGATGATCGATCGCCGCACGCTCCTGACCTCTGGAATGGCCGCCGGGGCGGCACTGCTCGCTCGCGCGAAGCTCGCGCACGCGCAGCAACCGTCCGGCCACGCCGGCCACGGTCAAGGCCCGAAGCCCGCGAAGCCGGCCGGCCCGATGAAGCTCACCAGGGGCCGCACGGTCGCCGGCGAGACCTACACGCCGGTCGTGCAGTTGAACGGCTCGACGTTGCCGTTCGAGAAGAAGGGCGGCGTGAAGATCTTCCATCTGATCGCCGAGCCGGTGACGCACACGATCACACCCGGGCTCGAGATCGAGGCGTGGGGCTACAACGGCTCGACGCCCGGCCCGCTGATCGAGTGCGTCGAGGGCGACAAGCTCCGCATCTACGTCACCAACAAGCTGCCCGAGCCGACCACCGTGCACTGGCACGGCGTGTTCCTGCCGAACGGCATGGATGGCGTCGCCGGGCTGAGCCAGAAGGCGATCCCCACCGGCGAGACGTACAAGTACGAGTTCCCGATGGTGAAGCCGGGGACGTTCATGTACCACCCGCACTTCGACGAGATGGTCCAGATCGCGCTCGGGATGGTCGGCATGATCGTCGTCCATCCGAAGCGGCGAGATGCGCGTCGCGTACGCGACTACTCGCTGATGAGTCACGAGTGGAAGATTCCGATCGGCCAGCGGCGGCCGGATCCGATGGAGATGACCGACTTCAACGTGCTCACGTTCAACAGCAAGTCGTTTCCGGCGACCGAGCCGCTGGTCGCGGAGGTCGGCGACCTGGTGCGGATCCGGCTCGGCAACCTCGGGCCGATGAGCCATCACCCGATCCACCTGCACGGCTACGCGTTCGAGGTCGTCGAGACCGACGGCGGGCAGGTTCCGAAGAGCGCGCGGTGGCCCGAGACCACCGTGATCATGCCCGTCGGCTCGACACGCGTGATCGAGCTCGTCGCGGACGCGCCCGGCGACTGGGCGATGCACTGCCACATGACCCATCACGTGATGAACCAGATGGGCCACGATGCGCCGAACCTGATCGGCGCCGATGTCCGCGGGCTCGACGCGCGTGTCAGCCGCGTGGTGCCGGGCTACATGACGATGGGGCAGAACGGGATGGGCGACATGATGATGATGCAGCAGCCGAAGAACAGCATCTCGATGCTCGGCGGCGATGGCCCGCACGGCACCATCGACATGGGCGGCATGTTCACGATCCTCAAGGTTCGCAAGAAGCTCACTGGCGACACCGATCCGGGCTGGTATGAGAACCCGCCGGGAACGGTGGCCTCGAAAGCAAGCGCGGACGAGCTCGCGCGCGACGGCATCAAGATCTGAATGGAGACCAAGATGAAGACAGTCATCATCGTCGCGATCCTGGCCGCTGCGTGCGGCAGCGGCTCGTCGAAACCTACGACACCAGTCGCGAACCCGGACCCGGTCCCGATGGTCGAGCCGGCTCCGCCGAAGGACGACCCGACCGCGACGGCTCCGCCGATCGAGCCCGAACCGGCGAAGCCCGATCCGGCGAAGGTCAAGGCCGAGCTGCTCGCCGCCGAGACCTCCGCGTACGAGAAGGCGAAGCCGGTGTTCGAAGCGAACTGCGCGCGCTGCCACACCAAGAGCGGCAAGACGTCGACCCAGAAGAAGCGGGACCACTTCGACATGACGACGTATCCGTTCGGCGGCCACCACGCGATGGAGCTCGGGAAGCAGATCCGCAAGTCGGTCGGGATCGACGGCAGCAAGCCGACGATGCCGTACGACAAGAAGGGGTCGGTCAAGGGCGACGACCTCGCGTTGATCGCGACATGGGCCGACGCGTTCGACAAGGCACACGCCGGCGGCGCCCACGACGGGCATGGCGGCGGCCACGGCGACCACAAGCACTGAGCTCGCGAAATGCTCGGGACCCTCACCCACCCCGCTGCGCCGCGACGGTGACCTGGGTGCGCGCGACCTGGAACGAGGCGACCGCAGCGATCGGTGGCAAGCTGCGCGCACTCGCAGATGCGCACGACGCGCGCTCGATCGCGACCTACCGGGGCAACGCCGCCGACTCCGTCGCGATCACGATGGCGAACACGTTCTGCCACGCGTTCGGCTCGCCGAATACGTCGCGCCCCGACGTGTGACGAGTTCGGTTACGGGTGACCGGCGCGATCACGGTTGTCGTGCGAGAAGCCTTGCAAGTACGGCTGGCTGGACCGAGTCGGACGGCGCGAAATCTGCAAACCACCGCCACGTGAAACGCTCCGAGCCAGCCAGGGGGCCGACCGTTGCGGCGCCCGTCCTGCTGATCGCGAGCGGTCCGGCCGTGCGTGCGATCCAGACCGCGCTCGGAACCAAGGTCGCGCTCACGGTGACCGATGACGTGGTCCGCGCGCGTGCGCTCGCCGCAACCGGCGGGTTCCTCGCGATCCTTGGCGTTCAGCCGCTTGCAGGCGGTATGCGCGAAGCAGTCGCGATCGATCCCGGCTCCGATGCCAAGTTGATCGCCGACGCTGTCAGCAGCGCGATCGAACGCAGCCAGGACACGAACCGAGAGGATCCGATCGCCGCACTGCCCTACGAGGAGTACATCGAGCTCGTGCGTTACGCGACCACACGCCGGTATCTGATCGCGCTGCTCGAACGTCACGGCGGTAGCGTCACCGACGCGGCACGCGGCGCGAGCATGAAGCGCGAGAGCCTGCATCGGTTGATGCGGCGACATCACCTGATCGCCGACGACTTCCGCGACCCGTGACCGTGCCGAATCCAGACGACCTCGACGCCTACGGCCGCGTGCTCGCGCATGCACTGTTTCCGGCGTTCGAGGCACTGCGAGGTCGGCCGACGGTGAGCTTGCTACGCGAGCTGGAGCGAACGCAGTGGCTCGCCCTCGACGAGCTCCGTGCAATGCAGCTACGTGGCCTCCAGCGGCTGATCGCGCACGCGCACGGCAGCACGATCCACTACCACGACGTGCTCCACGAGCGGCGGCTCGCACCGGACGACTTCGACGCGCTCTCGACGCTGGAAGCACTTCCCTTGCTCGATCGCGAAACCACGGTCGCGACGCTCGAGGCGCGGACTGCGAAGGTGGAACCGCGCTGGGTGATCCAGAAGTCGACGAGCGGCACGACCGGCCAGCCCGTGGTCGTGCGCTACAACGCCGAGTCCCGGCACTGGCGCGATGCCACCCGGCTGCGAGGTTATGGATGGGCCGGCTACTGCGTCGGCAAGCGGGCGTTCCACTACTGGGGCATCGCACCCGCGAAAGACTCTTGGCTCGCGCGGCACAAGGTCACCCTGGATCACGCGCTCAGGCGCGATCGCTATGTCGACTGTACGCCGCGCTCGGAGGCGGCGCTTCGTGAAGCCGTCGCCGAGCTTCGGCGTTTTCGCCCACAAGTGATCGTCGCGTACGCCTCGGGCATCGCGGCACTCGCACGATTCGTCGTCGAGCGCGACCTTCGAGACTGGCCGGAAATTCCGGTGCTGTGCGGGGCCGAGCGATTGTGGCCGTACGACCGCGCGGTGATCGAGCAGGCG
>JACCYD010000502.1 GCA_013696695.1 Deltaproteobacteria bacterium
CCCCCTCCTCGATCGTCTCGGTGTTGCAGGAGCACGCGAGGACGATCCCGACGACGAACGCGCGAGTTGTCATCGCTTCTTCTTCTCCTCACCGAACACGTGGATCAGCCCGTCGGGGTTCTCGCCGGAAGTCGTCGCTGGCTTGGCCGCGCCGCCGACGCGCTTTTTCTTGAGACCGCCGACATCGAGCGGCTTGTCCTTGTCGGGAACGATCGGCCTACTCGCGAGCTGGTGGCCGGGGGCGTTGAACGTGAGGACCATCGTGTCGTCGCTGCGCTCGAGCTGCACCAGACCGGGCGCCGTCCCGACGATGGTCTTGCCGATCGACACCTCGGTGCCCTCGGGCACGTTGGTGACGTCGATCAGCACGCGGTTGGACTTGGTCGCGGCGTCGGGTGTGACGGCGACGGGCGCCTGGGTCGGCGCGACGGTGGGTTGGATTCTGGGCTCGGTGGCGACCGTCTCGCCGCCACGATCACGCAGATGATTACGGGTGGCGACGAACGCCACGATGCCGGCGACGAGCACGCCGACGCCGATCGCGGGAACGAGCCACGACCGGTTCGCGCGCGGCACCTTGTCGGTGAGCGAGAGCGAATCCGACAGCATCGGGGTCGGCGTCTTGTCGTCGGACAGCGCGACGACCGCGGCGATCGCCGTCCTCGGGCGCTCGGCGGGATCCTTCCGCATCATCCAGGAGATCGCTGCATCGACCGGCGCGCCGAGATCGGGGTTCCTCGACGACGGCGGCGGCGGCTCGTCGTACATGTGATGGTGAAGGATGTCGACGATGTTGCCGTCGAACGGGAACTTACCGGTCAGCAGCCGGTAGGACAGCACGCCGAGCGAATACAGATCGGTGCGGTGATCGACGTTCTGACCGCGGCACTGCTCCGGGGACATGTAGTACGGAGTTCCGAGCGGCACGCCGGTGTTGGTCTTGTGCGACTGCGCGTCGTCGGGGTTGTTGAGCTTCGCGATGCCGAAGTCGAGCAACTTCGGAAACATCCCACCTTCGTCGTCGCGCGCGAGGAACACGTTCTCCGGCTTCAGATCGCGATGCGCCACGCCCTTGGCGTGTGCGGCATCGAGGGCACGCGCCACCGCACGCAGGATCGGCAGCGCCTGATCGAGCCGCAGCGGCCCGTTCGTCGCGAGGTACTGATCGAGCGGCTCGCCCTCGAGGAGCTCCATCACGTAGAACTGGCGGCCGTCGGGCAGCTTGTTGAACGAGAAGATGTCGATGATGTGGCGGTGGCGGATCTGGTTGACCGCGCGCGCCTCGACCACGAACCGCGACACCATGTCGTCATCGGCGGAGTACTTGCGCGACAGCACCTTGATCGCCACGCGCTTGCCGATCATAGGCTGAAGCGCGCGATAGACGGTGCCGAACCCGCCACGCCCCAGCACGTCTTCGATGCGGTACTCGCCGACCGTGTAGCCGGGCGCCAGATCGTTCTCGCTGGTCGATTCGCCGGTGCTGCTGCGCACGGCTCCGACCGCGGGATCCGAATCACCGGCGAGTGTCTCGTCGGTGCTGAAGTCCTTCGCCGACGTATTGCGGTTGTCGTCGCTCCCCACGAGGATCGAGTGTACTCGGGCTGAAGGCCGTCGGGGACGACACTACCGCGCCCCCGCTACCCGACGGAGGTGCGAGGTCTTCGGGCGATCGCCCTGACTGTCCAGAAAGAACCTACCCGCGTGGGCTGCTACACGCCGACTGTCAGCCGCCGAGCCCCGTGGCCAGGCCGCTGCTCGGCACCGGTTCGCGCACCACGATCTCGACCTTCTTGCCGAACGTCGTAGCGAGCCTGGCCGGATCGGGCTGCAGCTTCTTCGGCGCGACGAGCTCGAGCCGCACGAGGCCGTCGACCTTCGCCGCGAGACGCTTCAGCTGGTCGTCGACGTCGTCGTAAGCGTAGGCGCTCGCGATCCGGACCGTGCAGCTCGCGCCACGCCCAACACGCACAAGCTCAACCTCGGACCCACCGCCCCACGAGAGCCGCCTGACGTGAGCCGGCAGCTCCCGCCACAGCGCGATCACGTCGATGGCGTGAGCGTGCGTGCGCAGCGATTCGATCCGCTTGAAGACCGACGACGCCCGCAGCAGGTCGAGCACTTCCGTGCCGCACTCGATCGCGTTCACGTTCGGCAGCGCCGCCACGAGCGGCACGACGTGGCTCGCGAAGCGCTCGGCGTAGTCCTTGCGCTTCCAGCCGGTCGAGATCAGCTCGCGGACAGGTGCCGGCTTGACCTTCGCGAGCGTCTCCGCGACCACGTCGGCCTCGACGCGCACCGATCGGAGCGCGCGCATCCCGGGCGAGCCAACGAACAGCGCGTAGATCTCGGGCGTGGCCTTGCCGGTCACCTGCGTGACCGTTGCCAGCGAGGGATCCTGCGAGTACTGCTTCCATCCCTTGTCGTTGGCCTTCCACGAACCATCGAGCTCGAGCTCGTCGAGGAAGCCGCGACGAAACCGCGCGCGATACGTGACGCGCCCGATCGCACCCAACCACTCCTTCTTGTGCTTCTTGAGCAGCGCATCGGCGCGCTTCACCGCCTCGACCGTCGCCTGCCCGCTGGCCTCGGCGAGCTGCAGCGCCATGAACTCGCCGCGCGGATCGCCGATCTCCTGCAGCGCGTCGGCGAGCACGATCCGCGGCTCATCGTCATGAGGCGACGCGAGCACGGCCTGGTAGAGCGACGCGACGTCGCCCCTGGCCTTCCTGCTCGGCCGTCCCGAAACCGCGGCCCAGCGCGCCCGCTCTGCGTCGCCGACTGGTTTGGTCGCGGGCAGCTTCGCGAGGATCGGCTTCCAGCTTTTCCTGTGGAAGTCATCGAGCGTCGGGACCATCGCCTCGAGCGACTGGCGCGTCCCGGCATCCCCGATCGCGACCAGCGTCTTGCGGACCTTGTCCCCCGCCCACCGCACGATCGGCGCCGCTTGCTCGGCGAGCCGCACGAGCGCCGACGCGATCCGCGGATCCGGCTGCTTTGCCGCTTCGCGCAGCCGCACGCCGAACGAGGCGACCTTGGCATCGGCGTCGCTGCCCGGCAGTTGCTCGAACAGCGCCTCAGCGAGCCACCCGACCGCGACCGGATCTCCACTCTTCAGCACTGCCAGCCAGCTGTTCTGGAAGTCCGCGTTCGTGCGCGCTTCCGGAACGGTAAACAGCGGACGTGCGAGCGCGGAGATGCCCGCGATCGCGTCGGCGATCGCGGCATCGCGCGTCGCCCGCCACGCCGGCAGCGCCGCCGCGAGCGCGGTTGCGTGATCGCCGCTCTTCATCGCCGCCTCGACCGCATCGATGCCGCCGGCGTTTGTTTTCGCGGCCGCCGAGGTCGTCTTCGGTGCTGGCCGCGCTGCCTTGGCCTTCGTCGACTGCGTACGCTTCGCCTTCGTGCTCGCCATATCGAGGGAGAGACTACCGTCTCGCGTCCTGCGGGATCGCGACGCGCTTGCCGATCACCGGCTGCAGCGCGCGATAGACGGTGCCGAGCCCGCCGCGTCCCAGTCGTCGGTAGGCGCACGTCTTCGATGCGGTACTCGCCGACCGTGTAGCCGGCCGCCAGGTCGTTCTCGCTGGTCGATTCGCCGGTGCTGCTGCGCGCGGCTCCGACCGCGGGATCCGAATCACCGGCGAGTGTCTCGTCGGTGCTGAAGTCCTTCGCCGACGTATTGCGGTTGTCGTCGCTCCCCACGAAGCCCCAGTGTACCAGCGAAGCGCGGCAAGGACTTTCCACGATCCGACACCCCATCGGTACCCGACGACGGCGGCGCCATTGCGGGATCTTTGGATCGTGTAGGGAAATCGTGTTGCTGAGGGGTTTCTATTTTTCCCCAAGCTCTTGCTCGGACCGTCGGGTCAGAAAGACACTGCTCGAACTATGAAGATCCTGGGGTTGGTAACGATGTTCGTGGTGGCGGGCGTACAGGTCGTACGAGCTCAGCCGGCCCCTGCGCCGGCGCCGCAAGTTTGCAAGGTCAGCGCGGATTGCGGTGCCAACGCCGTGTGCACGGCTGAAGGGCAGTGTGTGAAGCTCCCGCCGCCCGCGACCCCACCGCCCGATCCGAACAAGCCCGTCGATGACAGCGCCGCGAAGGCCAAGGTGCACTTCGACAACGGCAACGCGCTGTTCGCCGAAGGCAACTACGCCGGCGCGCTCGCCGAATACACCGCGTCGTACAAGCTGCGCCCGCTGCCGATCGTGATCAAGAACATCGGCCTCAGCCAGCAGCGGCTGTTCCTCTACGTCGAGGCGCTGGAGTCCCTGCAGAAGTACGTCGACCAGGCTCCCGACGCCGCCGACGTGGCGGAGACCAAGACGATTATCGTGGAGATCCGAAACTTGCTCGTCGAGGTTCGCCTCGCGTTGATTCCGGCGGCTGGGGTCCTGATCAAGGTCGACGGCCGCGAGATCGGCAAGACCCCGCTGCCGAAGTCGCTGCTCGTCGCTGCCGGGAGCCGCACGTTCGAGCTCTCGATCGATGGCTACGAAGCGGCGACCCAGACGCTGACCGTCGCCGCGGGCACGCCGCTCGATCTCAAGGCCGAGCTCAAGCTGATCCCGAAGACCGGCAAGATCCGCATCACCTCGCCGGTATTGCGCGCGACGGTGTCGATCGACGGCAAGCCCGTCGGCATCGTGCCGCTCGAGGTCGAGCTATCCGGAGGCGGTCACACGCTCGAGGTGATCGCGCCCGATCACCAGCCCCACCGTGGCGAGCTGGTCGTCACCGTCGGTCAGACGCGCGACGTCGCCATCGCGCTCGACAAGATCGTCGTCCTCAAGACCGCGAACAAGCCCTGGTACAAGAAGTGGTACGTCGTCGCGCCGATCGGGGTGGTCGTCGTCGGTGCCGGCGTCGGCACGTTTATCGCGACGCGTCCCGAAGATCCGATCGCCGGCACGCTCGCGCCGGGCGCGGGGAAGATCCAATGAAGCGCCTCGGTCTTGTTCTCGCCCTCGTCGCGTGCAACTCGCGTACGGAGATGATGTTCGGCGTCGCGACCGATCTGCGCGCGCCCGATGCGATCGACACCGTCCAGCTCGACGTGCTGCGCGTCGATAACGGCTTCCTCGCGCAGCAAGTCGTCTGGGACATCAGCGGCCAGCTCAACCAGCCGTTCAACCTACCCGGCTCGTATGGCGTGTTCAGCGACGGCGAGGAGATCCAGCTCGACGTCCGGCTGACCGGCATCAAGAACAACGAACAGATCCTGAGCCGCCGCTCGGTGGTCACCCTCGTCGAAGGCGAGACGCTGTTCTATCGGATCGGCCTCTCGGGCGGCTGCATCGAGCGCGAGGACTGCCCCGACACGCACTCGTGTGTCGAGGGCGTCTGCCGCGACGTCAACGTCGCCTCGGTGCAGCTGCCGGACTTCACCGCTCAGCTCGTCGACGAGCTGACCTGCACGCCCGGCGTCAACTACATCAACACGGCCACCAACGAAGCAATGCCGCTGTCGGCCGACGCGGCGGAGTGCCCCGCCGGCTTGTGCCTCGAAGGCACGTGCCTCAAGCCGCTCCCCGAGCAGAGCGGCACGCGCACCGTGCGCGGCTCGCAGATCGTGTCGTTCGTGCAACCGAACAGTCAGATCATCAACCGGCCCCGCGATCTGTCGCAGCTCGACGTCGCGGTGATCGTGGCCGATGACAACGGCGGCTTCGACACCATCCCCGGCGTCGGCAATGCGGATGGCACGTTCGCGATCCAGGACGTCCCGCTCGGCACCTACACGCTCAAGGTCGACGCCGCATACACGGTGACCGCCGCGGACAACGTCGATCTCGGCTTCGTCGATCTCGGCCGTCCCGATAAGACGCCCGTCGTCGATACGGCGAACACCGGCTTCAACCTCGATGTCACCGGCATGGCTCCGTGGGAAGACGATAACTTCCTCTCCGCATATGCGCCGCAGGCGAACGCCTGGTGGTTCTTCTTCGATCAGATCATCGCGTCGCCACCGACGGTCGGCCAGGCCGCGCTGAACAACGTCGCCGTCAGTTACAGCGATTCCGGAAACGGGGTTGATAACACCGCTAACGCTGCGGTCGCCCTACTCGAAAATGACGCGTTCGCGCTGCTCCAGTACACCAGCAAGCTCGCAAGCGATGGGGTGACGAAGTACCAGACGCCGGCCAAGGTCCTGGAAACGACGGTCACCACCACCGAGGGCCAGCTGCAAACGATCTCCGGCGCGTTCGCCGACGTCCCGCAGACCGAGACGATCTCGTTCGATGTTCGGCAGCTCGAATGGGACGCCTCGGTCGGCTGGAACGGCACCAATGCGACGCTGCTCAACCCGAGCGCGACCGGTGTCGACTCCAGCATCGACGGCTCCGGCGCTCCCGGCTCCGTCAGCCTCGACCTGTTCGGTCAGCCGGGTGGAGGTGCCTACGGCCAGTTCTCGGCGACGCTCGATTACCTGTTCGTCACGGCGCCCGCGGGCAAGAACACGATGTTCTCGGAGCTGACGTTCGGGAAGCCACACATCTCGGGCTACGTGTTCGCCCCGATCCTGTTCGCGGGCCCCACCTTCGTCATGCGTTACCAGCTCCCGGGCACCGCCGGGCCGGTCAACCAGTTCTTGACCCTCAACACACAACGCGCAGCCGACACGGATCTGCTGGTGGTCACCCCGCCGCTCGGACCGGTGCGCGACGCGACCATCAACGACCGCAGCATCTTCACCGCGCAAGACAACGTGCCGCCGACCTCGCGGATCTCGTGGAAGGCGCCATCGCTCGGCAGTGCCTCGATGTACACGGTCACGTTCTTCAAGCTCGGGGTGAACCAGAACACCAACAACACCACGAAGACGCAGGTCGCAGTCGTGCGCACGACCGACACGTTCCTCGACGTCCCGCCCGGCATCCTCGAGAGCGGGCAGTCCTACTTCTTCCTCATCCGGTCGACCTTGGTCGGCAATATCGATTCGCCGTCGCGCAACCGTCTGCCCTCCGCGTTCGTCCCCGTCGCCTCGGCGATCATCCAGATCGGTCTGGGTGGGGACGTCCCTTCTGAAGCCGATGCCAGCACGGGAACGCCCGATGCGCCGGCGGGCGGTGAGATCTGCAATCCTTTCACCCAACAGGGCTGCCAAGCGGGTCAGAAGTGCACGGCCGAGGCGGACGTGATCCGCTGCGCGCCGAACGGCGCAGTCGCGATCAACGGCATCTGTGCGGGCGACGGACCGCTCGACGATTGCACCTCGGGTGGCATCTGCATCTTCCAGACGTGTCGCGCGTTCTGTCCGACGGACGGAGACACGCAAGGCTGCGCCGTGAACGAGACCTGCCACCAGTTCGGCGTGTTCAACTCCTGCCTGGCCAACTGCGACGTGCTGGCGCCGAGCTGCGCGGCCACCGCGGCGGGCGCCCAGAACTGCTACGAGACCACCTTCGGTGGGGAGTGCATCAACTCGTCGGCGAACGCCCCCGTCGGTTCGAGCTGCTCGTTCTTGAATGACTGCACGGCGGGTTCGGGCTGCGTCGGTAACACGTGCCTCGAGTACTGCGACTTCGCACAGTTCCCGGA
>JACCYD010000505.1 GCA_013696695.1 Deltaproteobacteria bacterium
TTAACCACCTGTTCACGAGCGACTCGTATTCCGCGGGCTACTACTCGTACCTGTGGTCCGAGGTGATGGATGCCGACACGCGCGAAGCGTTCGCGGAGGCGAAGGACGTCTTCGATCCCACCGTTGCCGGCAAGCTGCGCAAGTTCATCCTCGCGCCCGGCAACTCGACCGATCGCACCGAGGCCTATCGCGAGTTTCGTGGTCGCGATCCGGACGTCAAGGCGCTGTTCAAGGTGCGAGGCTTCCCGCTGCCGAAGTAACCCTCAGTTCTGGGGCTCGACGATCACGCGCCGCAGCTTGCCGGCGCGCGATAGCGAGATCTCCGGCACCACCTCGATCTCGAGTGGGATGCCGCGCAGATGCTTGCCGACGTATTCGCGGATCAGCGCCTCGGCCGCCGGATCGAGGCTGTCACCGACGGGCACCACGCGAAGCAGCAGGCGGCGATCCGCGCGCTGCACCACCTGGAACTGCTTGGTGTGCTTCGCCATGTTGAGGAACAGGATGTTGAACAGGATGCCCTCGACGGGGTTGCCTTCGGCATCGCGCATCGTCTCGGTGACGCGGCCCTCGACCGGCCCGAACCTGGCGAGCGTTCGGCCGCAGGAACACGGCGTGGCGGCTCGCGCGATGGCGAGATCGCCGGTGAGGTAGCGAATGAACGGGCACGCGAGGTTGTGGAGATCGGTGACCGCGACCTCGCCTTGTTCGCCCGGGCGGGCGGGCCGGAACGAGCCATCGCGATCGGTGACCAGGATCTCGACGATCAGGTTCTCGGCCTGCTCGTGAAGCCCGTCGTGCGCCTCGCACTCGGAGCCCATCAACATGAACTCGCGACACCCGTAGGTCTCGAACACCGCGGGGCCGAACGCCTGCGCGACATCGTCGCGATCGTGGGGCCACAGCCGCTCGGCGCCGTAGATCACCGGGATGTCTTTCCACGCGCGCAGACTCTCGGCGTTGATGAATCGCGAGAGATCCGCGATTGCCTGCGCGTAGCCCGTGATCGCGGAGGGGCGCTCGTGAATGATCAGGTGGACCATCTCGAGGAGCTTCTCCTTCGAGCGCACCATGCAGTTCGCGTAGACGTCGCGCCGCAGCTTGTGATCGATCGCGAGCTTCGCGCGCTTGAGCCGCGTGGGTGCGATCGCGGGGACGCCCCACAGGATCAGCGCCTTGTCGCCCATGTGGTAGTTGCCCCAGCCGTAGCCGCGCCACTTGGTGGCATCGCGCCAGTGTCGGGATTCTTCGGAGAAGCGGACCTCGAGCGGTTGGCCGGTGGATCCGGAGGTGGTCTTCGACACCGCGACCGAGGGCCACGGCGCGGTGCGCTCCTCGACGGTGGTTTGTGCGAGGCCGCGCGCGAGGGTGGGGATCCGCCGCAGGTCGTCGAACCTCTGCAGGTGATCGGGATGGACCCCGACCTCGTCCATCACGCGGCGGTAATGGACCGTGTGGAAGTACGCGTGGCGGACAAGCCGGCGCAGGTAGCCGGTGCGGATCGCGGTCAGCTCGTCGACGCTGGCGCGCTCGGTGCGACGCAATGACGCGAGTAGATCGTAGGTGGGCCGCCCCCGCAGGCGTTCCCACGCCGGATACAGCACGTTCTTGAGCGCTCGGCCGTACGGATCGATGGCCACGGGCCCATCGTAACAGGTAGCTTCCAAACGTGGCGAGCGTTGACGCCGATGACGTGACTGCCGCACCGGCGATCATGATGGTCGCGACCGGCATGGCTCCGGCGTCGCTCGTCCTCCCGTCGACGGCGACCCTCGGTCGCACGATCAGCGCGTCGGGTGCGACCTACGAAGTTCCCGACGAGCGGATGTCGCGCGATCACGCGTCGATCAGGTGGGATCGCGGCACCTGGGTCGTCAACGACCTCGACTCGCGGAACGGCACGTTCGTCAACGGCGAGCGGATCGCGGGTGAGGTCAAGCGCCGCGGCGACGTCGTCGTGCGGCTCGGTCACACCCTCTTCATCCTGCTCGCCGACGGGCGTGGACATCCAGCCGCCGATGGCGCGGTGATCGTCGGCCCCGAGCTCGCGCGGGTCTACGAGCGGATCCGCCAATTCGCCGTTGCTCGCACCGCGACGCTGCTCGTCACCGGGGGCACCGGCGCTGGCAAGCAGCTCGCAGCACGCGTGTTTCACGACGCGAGTCCGCGAGCCGCGGGCCCCTTCGTGACCATCAGC
>JACCYD010000514.1 GCA_013696695.1 Deltaproteobacteria bacterium
ATGCCGGCGGTGAACGTGATCTGCGACGGCCCGCCGATCAGGCCGTAGCGGACATCGAGATCGAGCTTGAGCAGCGTGCCGACGAAGTATTGCTGGAAGCCGGCGCCGGCGACGGGACCGATGAACGCGCGCTCCATCTTCGGCGGGATCGATTGATTGGCGCGGAACAGCCCGGGGCCGCCGCGGAGCAGGAGATACCGTCGCGGATTCGCGCCGGGACGGACACGGACGCCGAGCATCAGATCCATCTGCATGGTCTGGAGGTCGGCGACCTGGGCGGCATCGGCGCTGAAGTTGGTGGTGAACAGCGTGTTCCACCGCAGCTCCCAGCCAACGCGGCGCTCGGTGGTCATCGGGTGCCACGCGGCGTAGAAGCTGAGCGGCTCGACGTAGCCGACACCGAGGCGCTTCGCATCGGCACCCGTGCCTGCCACGCCGCCGACGAGCAGCCCCATCGATCCGGACGGTAGGTTCTCCGCGCTCGCGAGTCGCGTGCAGAGCACCGCGATGACGAGAGCCGCACGCATCAGAACTTCGAAGACGTCGCGAGGAACGTCATCTTGTCGTTGGTCGCTCGTAGCCGGCGCGACAGCGTGCGCACCCAGTTCCACAGCAGCTCGTAGGCGAGGTCGCGATCGACGAACAGCAGATCCTCGAGGTCCTTGCGGTTGACGACGAACAGCCGGCACTTCTCGTGGCACACCGCGGTGGCCGAGCGCGGGGCATCATCGATCAGGGACATCTCGCCGAAGTAGTTGCCGGCGCGCAGCACGGCGAGGGCCTCTTCGCCCATTCCGGGGACGATGCGGCTGATCCGCACGGCGCCCTCGACGATCAGGTAGAACTTGTCGCCCGGCGACATCTCCGCAAAGATCGTGGCCGACGAGCGGTACTGCTCCTCGACTCCGATATCGACAACGCGACGCAGGTGCGCCGTGGGCAGGCCGCTGAACAGATCGATCTGCGCGAGGATCTCGAGCGTCGATTTCCCCGCGAAATCGGGAGCAGTCGGCTTGTCGTCGTCGTCGGACATCTTTGCGAACCCCTCGCAGCGTCCCACACGCCCTCCGAAAACGCAAAACGGCCCCTGTCGCCAGGGGCCGCATCGCATCCTCCTCTGCGCGAACCAGAGCCGTTACGCGCCGACCTTGAGGGTCAGCAGGAGGCCGATGATGAGCGCGTAGATCACGAGCGACTCGATGAGGGCGAGACCGAGAATCATCGGGCCGCGGATCTGCCCAGCCGCACCCGGGTTACGGGCGATGCCGTCGAGCGCCGAACCGGCTGCGCGACCCTGACCGATGCCGCCGCCAAGCGCGGCGAGACCGATCGCGAGACCGGCGCCGAGCGCGATCAGACCGTAGTTCTCGGCGAGACCTTCCGCCTTCATCGTGGCGGGGTCACCTGTGGTGACGTCGCCGGCGAACGCGAGGGCCGGAATTCCGAGGACGACGAGGAACGTGACGATCGAGGAGAGAATCTTGACAGTGCGCTTCATGGTGGGTGTTTCCTTTGTGGTGGTTCGTGGAGGAGGAGGAGAGTGAAGAAACTGAATCAGTGCTCTTCGTGCTCGATCGCCATACCGAAGTAGACCATCGCGAGCGTGCAGAACACGACGGCCTGGATCAGGCAGATCAGGATGCCGAGGAGGAGGAACGGTAGTGGCACCAGGATCGGCACCAGCGAGAAGAAGGACATGAGGACCTTGTGGTCGGCCATCATGTTGCCCATCAGACGAATGGCGAGCGACACCGGGCGAGCGATGTGGCTGACGATCTCGATCGGCACCATCAGCGGGATGAGCGCCGGGACCGGACCGAGGAAGTGCTTGAAGTACGCGAGGCCGTGCTCCTTGACGCCGTAGACGTGCGTCAGGATGAAGACCATGATCGCGATGCCGACGTTGGTCTTGAGCGTGTCCGTCGGCGCCGAGAAGCCCGGCAGCAGCGCGAAGAAGTTACAGAACAGGATGAAGATGAACAGCGCGCCGATCAGCGGGTAGAACCGCCGGGCGTTCTTCTCGCCCATCGCGCCCTCGACGAAGCCGAACAGGCTCTCGGCGAGAAACTCGAAGAAGTTGCGGAAGTTCATCGTGCGCGGCGGTACGAGGCCCTGGTCCTTGCTCTTGAGCCCGCCGAGGAACGCACGCGCGCCGACGATCGTGAAGATGATGGCGAGGAGCGTGATCAGGACGTGAGTCAGACTCCAGCCCGACGGGAACATCTCCGTCAGCAGCGACGATCGCTCGAGCTTGGACTTGGTCCAGCCGTTGAAATCGACCCACCAGGAGAAGCGGTTCAGATAATCGAACCAGGTGCCGTGTTCACCCATGGTTGCTCTCGTCGTTCGGGGTACCCAAAGAAGGCGACATCGCGCTGTAGATTGACTCGACGATGATCGAGACGATGAAGATCGAGTAGCCGACCGCGAATGCGATGACGTCGATCGGGAGGAACAGGACCGAGACCGCGACCAACCCCATCAAGGCGATCATCTTGGGCAGCATCAGCACCGCGCTGTTGCCCTGCTTGCCCTGGGCGGCATCGGTGGTCCACCTGACGATCAGCTTGCGCAGCACGAAGAAGTTCGCGCAGGTGAGGGCGGCACCAGCGGCGAGGCCGAGGGTGACCGTCTTGGGCTGGGTGATCAGTGCGATCAACACGAGCACCGCAGAGATGCCGTAGTTGAGGCGTTCGATGCGAAGGATGCTCGGGCTAGCCACGGCGTTCCTCCGCGAGGGCGGCGCGCCCGGAATCCGCGGCTCCTGCCGCGCGATCAGCCCGGTTGACGGCGCGAAGCACACCTCGGAAGCCTGCGATCAAACCGATCACGAGGCCGAGCAACATGAACCAGGGCTGAGCTCCGAGCTCGCTATCGAGCCACATCCCGCCGAGCAGCGCGACGATGACCGAGACGCCCAGCTCGAGACCGACAGAGCTGGCCGTCAGCGCGTTGTACATCCCGCGCGTGCGCTTCGAGGCGCTGTCATTGAAGGCCGCCGGCGTCTTCACGTTCACAAGGTTTTGATGCGCCGACCGACTCAGATCGCGGACAGAATCCTGCGACAAATCGCCGCGATGGGAAGGGGCGGGGAGCATCAAGGCGAGCCCTCATAGCACCGTGAAAACGCGTGGTCAATCGGCCAAGGCCACTCGTGCTTCGGTGACGATCTGCTGGATGTCCTCGTCGGTGTGAGCCAGCGACACGAACATCGCTTCGAACTGGGATGGGGGCAGGAAGACGCCGCGATCTCGCAGCTTTCGGAAGAACGTGCCGAAGCGTGCGGTGTCGGCCGTCTTGGCCGTGGCGTAATCCGTGACCGGACCGGTGCAGAAGAACACCGTCAGCATCGATCCCACGCGATTGACACAGGCAGGGACGTTCGCGGCCTTGGCGGCAGCGAGCAGGCCGTCGGCGAGTTGCTGGCCGAGGTGCTCGAGACGCGCGTAGGTGCCGGGCCGCGCGAGGATCTCCATCGCCTTGAGCCCGGCGGACATCGCGAGCGGGTTCCCCGACAACGTGCCGGCCTGATAGACCGGCCCGAGAGGCGCGAGGTGCTTCATGATATCGGCGCGGCCGCCGAACGCCGCGGCAGGCAGGCCACCGCCAACCACCTTGCCGATCGTGGTGAGGTCCGGCTTGATGTTGTAGAGCTCCTGCGCTCCACCGTACGCGACGCGGAAGCCGGTCATGACCTCGTCGAAGATCAGGAGTGTCCCGTGCTTCGCGGTGATGGCGCGCAGCCCCTCTAGGTATCCGGGCGCCGGCGCGACCAGGCCCATGTTGCCGCACACCGGCTCGATGATCACGGCGGCGATATCGCCGGCGGCGACCAGCTTCTCGACCGCGGCAAGATCGTTGAACGGCACGACCAACGTGTCGCGCGCCGCACCTTCGGGCACGCCCGCGGAGCCCGGGATGCCGAGCGTGGCCGCACCGGAGCCGGCCGCGACCAGCAAACAATCCGCATGACCGTGATAGCCGCCGTCGGCCTTGATGATCTTGTCGCGCTTGGTGAAGCCGCGCGCGAGGCGCAGTGCCGACATCGTCGACTCGGTGCCCGATGACACCGCGCGAACCATCTCCATCGACGGCACGGCATCGCGCAGCGTCTCGGCGAACTTCACTTCGATCTCGGTGGGCGCACCGAACGTGGTGCCCATCGACATCGTCTCGGCGATGGTGTCGAGGATCTCGCGATGCGTGTGGCCGAGGATCAGCGGACCCCAGCTACCGATCAGATCGATGTACTTGTTGCCGTCGGCATCCATGATGTACGCGCCGTCGCCCTGGACGACGAAGATCGGGTCGGCACCGACCGAACGACACGCCCGCACCGGCGAGTTGACGCCGCCGGGGATCACGGCTTGCGCACGCTCGAAGATGGCTTGGCTGCGTTCAGTCGACATCGCGCGAACTTACACGATCGTGATACGCCGACGGGATGCACAGCCGCATTCCGCTGGTGATCCTGTTCGCCGCGTCGTCTGCATTCGCGCAGCCACGCCAGCCCGCCTCGCGCGTGCCGACGCGCCAGGCGCCTTAGGCGAGCTGGAGCAGCTCGACGGCGCGCGCCGGATCGATCCGGTAGTGCCCCGAGCCGAAGAAGCACGCGCGCCGGATCAATGACAGCTGCAGGTCGCCGCCGTGGAGCTCGACATCGCCGCGGCGGATCCAGAAGTCGCGCGCGCCGAGGTGGCCGTTGAAATCGTAGACATCGTAGATGTGAAACGGGTCGTGCTGGTGGCCCATGAACGCGACGGCACGGATCTGATAGGGCGGAAACTCCTGCCACTCGTTGTCGACGCCACCTCGCGCGATCAGCTCGTGCAATCGATCGGCGAGCTCGTGTCGAGACACGCTCAGGCAGCGCAGCGTCTCCGCGTCCTTCGCGATCAGCCCGCCGAGTCGGTCGTCGGGCCGAAGGAAGCCGCTGCTCGAGAGGCCACCGGGCAGCAGGCGCGTGTAGAGCTGCGCGACGGTGATGCCGGCGTAGCCTGCGAGCGCGGCCTCGATCTGTTCGGGTGATTGCTGGTCGAGCTCGACCGGCAAGATGTCGGGCATCGGCGAGCCATCGGCGAGCGCGCGAAACACGTCGACCATCTCGCGAGGCAGCGCCTGGTACCCGTCGGGGTCCCGCCGCAGCCAGCCGCCCGCGACGTGAAAGCTGTTGTGCCTGGTGGAGGGGGAGAACAGCTCGTTGGCATGCGCGTACGCGAAGACTTGCAGGCCGAGCGTCGCGTCCCACGCCGCGTGGGTCGCAGTCCACGTTCTCGCGCCCATGTCGAACCCGGACTCGAACAGCTGCGAGAGCAGATTCCTCGCGCGATCACTGCTCGGCATCTCGGCGAGCTCGTTGACGCGCTCGAGCACCGCGTTCTCGAGCACGCCTCGATGCTCGCGGATGAAGCCGGCAATCGCGGCATCACCCGCGACGACCGTGCCCGCGGCCATTTGTTCCCACACGTTTGCGACGCGGCCGACCGGCACGACGTCGATCGAGTCGGTCGTGCACATCGCGATCATGATCGCCCACGCTTCGTCGAGCGTCTCGATCGCGCCCAGCTCCCAGCCGACCCCGGCGATCGACAATGACTCGACCACGTCCGGCGAGAGCTGGCGCTCGTCGCGAAGCTCCCACACCTGGCGCAGCAAGCGGCGACCGTGCAGCCGCACCCAGTACTCCATGTTCGGAACCGCGAGCGCCAGCGCGATGACCTTGAGCGCCTGCGGCCGGGCGGTGTTCGGGTCGAGCGTCGGGCTCAAGATGCTGCGATACAGATCGG
>JACCYD010000532.1 GCA_013696695.1 Deltaproteobacteria bacterium
TCGCGAAGCCCGCCGACGTGACAGACGAGCCCGCACCGAAGCCCGCGAAGCCCGACGTGACCGTCGGGCCCGCACCGAAGCCCACACCGAAGACCGCCACGAAACATCCCGCAAATCCCGCGAACGACCCCGCGAAGGACCCGAAGCGCCCGTCGCAGCAGCGCCCGCCGCAGCGCCCGCCGGTGAATGTCGGGGTCGGCTCGGCCAAGCCGCCGACGAGTGTCGGAACTGTGGCGACGCCGCCACCGGTCAAGACTGGTCTCTGCCCCGATGGGTCGAAGGTCGACTCCCACCAGTTCGGCTGCCCGAAGAAGAAGATCTAGCGCAGCTCGATCGCGAGGCGCGCGATCGTGCCGCTCGGGATCCGCGCGAATCGCGCCTGTTCGATCGCACGCGTGATGCACGGCGTGGCGATCGGATCGAAGCCACTGACCGATACCGTGGCGGCGCCGCGATCGATCCTCAGCGTGAGCTCGCCGCGCCCGCTGCCACACGCGAGCTCGAGCTTCGAGAGCGTTCGGACGAGCGCGGCCCCGTCGTCACCGACGATCGTTCGCAGCGTCAGCTTCGGGGGTGGCGGCACGTGCGGTCTTCCTAGCGGAACGCGCGTGCGCGTACGAATCCACGGCAACGCCGGCTCGTCGATGTTGGCTTGCTCGCCGAGCGGGCACGCGATCGCCGGCACCGAAACGGCCAACGCGGCCAGCACGTAGGTGCTGACCGCGAGGCGAAGCATTCGGGATGAAGCGTTCAACGAATCGCGTGGAACGTGAAGGGGTAGTTGACCTGGACGTTGCCGCCATCGGTCGGCTTCGGGAACTCGATGTTCTTGATGACCGAGGCGACGCAGCTCGCGACCTTGTTATCGAAGCCTGCTCCCGTCGACGACATCACGCTGCCCGAGCCACTGATGAGGAACTGCACCGCGACCTGACCTTCGATGGTCGGGCGAGCGAGCAGCTCGCTCTCGTAGCAGTACGCAATCTTCGACTGGTTGCGCTTGATGTATCGCTTGATGATCGCCTTGTCGAGGTTGCCACCCGAGGTCGGCATGCCGATGTCCGTCGTCTTCGGAACGCCCGGGCTGCGCTTGCCGTTGTTGCCCCAACCGCCACCACCACCCCACGGGCTGTTGCCCATCCCACGGCCACCCGGAATCGTGTTGTAGCGACCCGTGCCGATGATGCCGCACGGCTCCTGCGTGCAGCCGCCACCGACACCGAAGCCCGTGCGACCGAAGCCGAAGTTGCCGCGGCCTTCACCGGCCGAGCCGACGAGCGGACCGTAGATGTCGTTGACGTCGAAGCCGCTCGAGAATGGGTCGGTCGCGGTGAGCTGCGAGATACCGCCGCGCAGCGCCTCGCTCGAACCGAGGAAGCCAGCCTCGCGAGCAGCGATGATCGCCTGCTCCTTCGACATCCGCGGCTCGACGTTGCGGTTCGCGACTTCCATGCGGCCATCCGCCTTCACAGCGTCGGGCCTGCCGGCCTCGCCTTCGTCGAGCTTCATCTTCGCGCTCTCGGCGCCTTCGGTACCCGTGTCGTTGCCGGTGTCCGGATCCTCGGGGGGCGGCGGCACGTCTTCGGTCGACGTGATGTGCGCGCTGAGCGACGTGTCTTCGATCATGTTCATGTCCGTGCTCACGGTGCTCGCCTCGACGTCGACCATGCCGAGGAACAGCACGGCGGCGAGGTGCGCGGCGAGCGAGCCACCGATGTAGCCGGTGGTGCGGCGCTCGAGGTTGAACAACGGCGCCGCCTGCGTGGCGGGCTTGTTGACGGCCGTGACGAGGAATGTGGTCTGACCAGCGCGAGCGCGAATCTTCGCGGCCATCGGGATCGGAACTTCGATCGCGCCGGCGACGGTCATCGACTGACGAGCGCGACCCTGAGCCGCGAGCTCGGACAGCGGAGTCACCTGGCCATCCGCCGTGGTGATGTCGCCTTCGATGCCCTGCGCGTAGTTGAACACGAAGTCATCACCCGACGGCGCGACGAGCGGGAAGCTCTCGGCCGGCGCGGAGGTGACGGGCTGCTCGACGTTCGCGGCGGTACCGATGCGATAGAACGGGCTCTTGCGCTCGCGGCGGCTGCGCACCAGCGCGGTGGTCAGACCGAACAGACCGAATGCGAGGCCGAGGCCCGCGGTGAGATCGACAGCCGAGCTCGTCATCGCCGGACGGAACGCGTGCGCCGGCTTGTTCATCTTGACGTGGCGGTCGAGGGCCGCCTTGTTGGTCGCGGCCGTGTTGACCGAGACGGCGAACGCGGTCGCCGACGCGAGGAGGCATGCGAGGCCAGCGGCCGCGAACGCCCACGTCGCACGGGTGACCTTGCCGCCATGCGGGTCCATGCAGTGCTTCACACCGATGACCGAGTCACCGAGCATCGCGGCGACTTCGACCGCGCGCGCCCCGGGCTCGTCGGTAGTCGATGCCATCGCGGTCTGGAACGCCGCGGGTTGGAAGTTGGTGGTGAGGGGCATCGTCGTGAGCTGGGGATTGATCATGGTGGGTGCGATCGGTGCAGCGGGGATGACGGGCATCGTCTGCGTGGCGAGAGGAAACTTGGAGAGTGTCGGGGCCTGGAACACCGGCGACGCCGGTAATGGCGGAGGTGCCATGCGGACGGGCATCAGCACGGGGGCGACGATGACCGACGGGATCAGCTCGGCTGCGGCATCCGTGATCGCGATCTCGACCAGCGTCGAACCGACCGTGATCGAGTCACCGCTCTGCAGCTTCGCCTTGTTGATCTTCTGGCCGTTGACGAACGTGCCGCCGGTCGAGCCGAGATCGATCACGCTGACTTCGGGGCCGAGCACTTCGATGATCGCGTGCATGCGGCTGACCTTCTCGTCATCGATGCGAAGGTGCGCAGACGGCACCTTGCCGATCTTGATCACGCCCTGGTTCAGCTTCTCCTCGCGGACGAGCTGACCGTTCTGGAAGATGCGAAACGAAAGCGAAAGCTTGCCCATGACGATGAGTCCTCCGGCGGTCTTCCCGCGGCGACCTCGCAACACTCGTTGCGCGCGCCAGCGTTCTAATTGACCAACCAACTTCAGCGCCCGTCGCCGTCGGCGTCAGGTGCGGAACAAAGCTTATGACAGCGACTTCCTCGGTCGGTTCCGGGATTCTTCGTTTGCTACTTGACCTGGCGGAATGCCCGGTTGCGAATGCCGTGCAACCGCGTCTATGTAGGCGATGTCTACGGCGGCTTTGATCGACGGCTCAGCGCGCCAGCACGCGATCGAGGCTGGTCACGATGTCCTCGACGTCGACCGGGCGATTTGGCGAATACACCGCGATCATCGTGCCGGCCTCGCGCGCCACGCTGGTGTACGCCTCGAGCTGGCCACTCGGAACGATCAGCGCGATCACAGGGACCAACGCGTCGGACAGCGCGAAGGCGATCGACTCGAGCGGCTCCAGTGGGATCAGCTTGAATCCCGCATCACCGAACCGTGCCGCGCCGGGCACGTCGCCGACCATCACCGCGACCTCGCGGCGCTTGCCGAGCTTCATCAGGTGCGCGCGCAGGGCGTCATCGAAGCCGGGGGGCTTGGTGGTGATCTCCATGCCGGTGCCCAGCGGCCGGCCGGTGGCGCGCGCGGTGTTCGGATCGACGACGTAGACCGGGCGCGCGCGGATCTTCAGCTCGGGCAGGCCTGGCGCCACGATCGACACGTCGATCTCGCGCAACATGTCGAGGTCGACCTTGCCGGCGACGAACAAGCCGCCGGCGGCGAGGTTCTCGACGTATTCGGTGACGAACTCCGAGGCGCTCGAATAGGTAACCGTGAGGCCCACGTCGCCACCGTACCATCGACGACGAAGCCGATGGCTCCGGCTGGGGTAAGCGGGCGGCGGTGGGGTAAGCGGTGTTACCGTGCGCGCAATGGCAGCCGAGGCGCCTCGTGACGCTCCGCTCGACGTGCGCGGCCTTCGCGTCGCGCTGCCCGACGGACGAATCCTGATCGATGGCGTCGATCTGACGATCGGCGCGGGAGAGGTCGTCGTGTTGCTCGGCGGGTCGGGCGCCGGCAAGTCGACGTTCGCGCGCGTGCTGTTCGAG
>JACCYD010000556.1 GCA_013696695.1 Deltaproteobacteria bacterium
GGCAAGACGTGTGCTCGGATTTGGTACGCAAAGACGCAAAGACACGAAGTTAGATCTGCGGTGTGCTGATCGGCGAGTCGGAGCTGTTGCGTGGCGCGCTCGAGCCGATCGTCGACGGCGTTCGATGATTGGCTGGGCCCGATCCGACAACGTATATACTGTATATACGTACGCGTCACGGGGGCACTGGCGTGAGGGCGGTTGCGAAAACGCAGCGCGAAGGGCTGAGTTGACTCCAACCCGTGAACGCGTCGGTAGGTACCGCTGGTCGCCCAAGCGTGTCCGCATGCCGGACATCTTAGCGAGCAGGTCGAGGTCAGGGTCAGGGCTGCGGGGCCACGGCGACGCGGCCGGCAAGCGTCACGGTCACGGTGTCGACATCCGCACCACACGTTCGCGTCAGCGTCGCTGTGCCGTCGAGCACCAGCGCGAAGCCGGCGAGGCTCGCGCCCGCATCGCACAGGCCCTCGCTGTTCGCGGTGCCTGCGGGCTGCGTGTCTTCGAGATCGAACGTGCAGCCATTCGACGCGCCGCTCAGATCGACGAGCCGGACTTGCGTGGTCTGCAGCGTCGGATCGTCGAGCACCAGCGCGTCGCCGGCGTTGAACTGATCGGGTCGCGGCACGCAGAACGTGATCAGGCCCAGAGGGTTGCCGGTCTGGACGCCCGCGATGGTCATGCTGATCACACCTTCGGGCGCGCTGCCGACCGGGCAGTCGTTGTTCTGGCCGTACTCGAGCTCGCCGAACTCGAGCGAGATGTCGGTGCCACTCGCGAGCACCGCGGCGTCGGGCGCATCGCCGGGGCCGCACTCCGGGTCATCGGCCGGGCAGCCGCTCAGCGCGACGGCGAGACTAATAATCGAAAGGAACCGTGACACCGACGTGAGCGACGATCGCATTGCCGAATCGATTGTACTGGACGACGTACTGGAGGACGCCTTCGAATCGCGCGACGCCCCACTTTCCTTCGAGCTCGAACGCCGAGCCGAGGATGCCGAGCTTTGCCTCGATGGTGTGCGTTGTCATCGTCGAGAGCTTGACGTCATCGGATACGAAGCCCATCACACCGTCGACCGCGTCGTAGCGCTCGCGGAAGAAGAACGAGCCGTCCTGGGTGTGATAGCGGTAACGGAAAGCGGCATCGCCGATGTCGGCGATCTGCTGGATGACGCGCAGCTCCGGCGTGTGGCCGTGCACCTTCCAGGTGTCGCGGTAGTAGCGGTACGAGCCGATCAGCGTCGTCTCGGTGGAATCGATGAAGTAGCGGAACAGCGCGGCATACGCCTGGCGGTTGCGCAGCGTCGGGTGGCGCTCGGCGACCAGCTCGTCACCGGCAATCGCGGAGCGGTACGGATTTGACTGGTAGCCCGACAGCCGCGCGACATCGATCGACACGCTGACGACGGCGGCGCGCGACACGATCTGCGTCACCGACCCGTACACCGAGAGCGTGGTCAGGTTGCAGTTCGCTTGCTCGGTCTGACCGAGCTCGCATGCGATCGTCGGCTGCGCGAGCCCGCCGCCCGAGCCAGCGCTGATCGAGTCGCGCCCGATCCCACCGCCGAGGCCGAGCACCGTGTTCTTCTGGCCGAGCTCGAGCTCGCCGCGCACGCCGGCGTAGAGCGACTTGTAATCGGACTCCGTCGAGAACTTGGCGTCGCCGCCGAGCTTGAGATCGCCGAATTGATGCGTGTAGCCGGAGCCGACCTCGTAGCGGTTCTCGGTGAACGCCACGGCATCTGCCGCGCCCGCCGAGGCGGAGGCACTCGTGATCGCATCGACCAGGAAGTGCGTCGACAACAACCCGCGCGCGCCGACCTCGAACACGCCGTCGAGCATCGGCTGCATGACACGCGTCGCGCGCTCTTTGTAGTAGACGCCGCGGAACGAGACCGAGCCATCGGCGGCGGCGAGCTCCGGGCCACCGATCCCCGCCGGGACGATCCCGATCGCGAGGATCAGCGCTAGTTGCAGCCGCATCCGCCGCCCGGCTGACCGGTGCCGCCGTCCGCGCCTTCGCGCGACCCGGTGGCGTGCTGCCCGAACCTCGACTCCCCCGGCTCGCGATCGTTGGTCATCGCGCGCTTCGCCAGGTTCTCGCGCTGGTGAGCTTTGACTCTCACACACCCGGTGGCCGCGACAGCAAGCGCGGTCCCGAGCGACAAGACCAAGCATCGGGTGAGCGAACGCACGAGGCAGAAAACATTATCACGTGAGGCTGTAATGGCGGCCGTGGGGGGCGTTGTTGTACACAGCTTCCATGAAGAGCTTGTTGCTTCTCGTCGTGTGCCTCGGCTGTGGTGGAACCGGCAAGGACGGCCCCACGACCCCCGGCAGTAATGCAGGGAGCGGCGCGGGCAAGCCGGCCGCGGCGGGAGATGTCTCGCTCGAGCTTCCGGTGATCAAGCTCGACGGTCTGGTGTTCGAGCCCGAGGCCCTCGGTCGGCCGGGCATGCCGCTCTACCAGCCGAAGAACGCGCGACTGACGACCGCGCAGCAGAAGGTGATCTTCGGCAAGGCCAACAACGCCCTCGAGAAGCAGGCGCAGGGCGCCGTGCTCGCGACGATGATCTATCTCGACTCGAAGAAGAAGACCGGCGACGACGCCAAGAAGCTGGTCGAGGAAGCGCGGCAGGTGCTGCGCACCGCAGCCGCGGCTGCCGGTGGTAAGCC
>JACCYD010000578.1 GCA_013696695.1 Deltaproteobacteria bacterium
GCGCCGACCGGCGCGGATTCCGAACGCTCTCGGATGAAGGTTCATCTCCAGCACGTTCGCGCGACGCTCGCGGCGAGCCCGCCGCCTGGAGATCCGGCTGCGCGGGAATACCCGGCTCTCGAGGCGCGACGCGCCGAGCTCCTCGGTTATCTCGACGACTACATCGCGAAGGGCATCACGCCGAAGAACTGGGCGGTGCCGTGGCGCACGCCGGTGTTCATCGACGATCGCGGCGCGATCTGCGCGGTCGGATATCTGATCGAGCGCTCGGCCGGCCGTGCGTTGCCGGAGCAGATCGCAGCGCGGCATCGCTACGATTATCTCGAGGACATCGCGGCCGCGATGCCCGAGGTCGCGTCGTGGATCGCGAGCTCGGGCTTCACGCTCGACGAGTTGGCCTCGATCCAGCCGGGCTACACCGAGCCCCAGGCCAACACCTGGCAGCGCTGGGTCACGGCACAGATCAAGGACGGCGACTACATCGCGACGTCGGGGCGCGAGACGGCCTCCACCGGTCGGCTGAAAAATCACGCCATGCAGGGAGAGTGGAGGACGTTCGCCGGCGAGATCGACGACGGGAACATGACGCGCGAGCTCGACGACAAGGACGTCGTCGTCGGACGCGGCACGATGCGCGATGGCAACGGCGCGTGGACGAGCTTCTACGACGACGGCAAGGTGCTCGCGAAAGGCCGGTTTGCGAACAATCACCCGCAGGGCCTCTGGCAGTTCTTTCACAAGAGCGGGCATCTCGCGGCGACCGGCGAGATGTGGAGCGGAACCCGCGCCGGGCGGTGGCAGTTCTTCCACGACACCGCGCGCAAGACGCCGATCGCGAGCGGTCGCTTCAGCCCGAGCGGCCACGTCACCGGGCAGTGGAAGCACTACGACGCCGACGGCAAGCTGATCGCCACCTCGCACGAGGAGACACCATCGCAATGGAAGATGTACTCGACGGGATCGGACAACGGCGAAGGTGAAGTGATCGACATTGTTCCCGGTGCCGATGGCGTCCGGCACTCGATCTCGATCGGGACGATCGACCTGGACGTCCACCGACTCGACACGTTCGCGCTCGGCCGCGAGCGGATCTATGTCTACGAGCTGCCGTTCCTCGACGAGCCGGAGATCTACGACGCCAGCGGGAATCTCTTGACGAGGGCCGACGAGGACTGGGAGTCGAGCGATTGCTCGTGGGCCGGCCCCCGCAAGGAGATCGCGAAGACCGGCGACGTCGCGCGACTCCACGGCCTGCTGTTTCGCGAGCGCAAGCAGCGCATGGCGGTCGACGACGAAGCCAACAAAGCGGAGTGCGGCGGCGCCCTGAAGCCGGTCGATGCGGCGCGCGGCAAGCGCCTCGATGCGCTGCTGGCATCACGCGATCTCGTGCGTTCTCAGAGCCCGCGGTTCGTGCGCGAGATCGTACTGGGCAATGCCGAAGTCGCTAGCGGTACCGATCACGACGAGACCGAGGCGCACCCCGACGTCGACGACATGACGCGCGTGATCGCCAAGCACATGAGCTTCTATGTCGAGTGGCCGCACATCGACGGCCGGTTCATCCAGGTGTTCCGCACGCTACCGGGACACGTGGTCCGGCACTGGTACGACGACATGCAGGGCGCCTCGAACGAGTGATACAACCGCGGCGAGATGCCGGCGAAGTGGACTGTCGACGAGCTGACACCGGGGCGCACCGTCGAGGCGACGTTCTGGCCGAACGAGCACGAGGGCACGGCGTTCAAGCTGCGCGCGACCCACCTCGACGGCCGCCGCGCCCCCAAGGTGATCCTGTCGAACGACGATCGGATCATCGCCGGCGTCCCCTGCCTCGTTCGCGTCGTCGCCGTGCACAAGCTCGAGCGCGATGATCGCGGACGCATCGAGGTCGAGTTCGTCAGTCGCGCGCCGTTCAAGATCGAAGGCGTGTGGCTCGACCCGACGGTGTCGAAGAAGCTGCAAGTCCTCCTCGAGAGCGGGCTCAACATCCTGCTCGACGGTCCGCAGGGTTGCGGCAAGACGGTGCTCGCGCGCTCGATCGCCGATTCGCTCGGCATGACCTTCGTGTTCTTCAACTGCGGCGCGGTCGTCGAGGCGAGCGACTTCCTGGTCTCGATCCAGGTCCGCGCGTCGGCCTCGGGCGCACCGGTCACCGATTTCGTGAAGACCGACATCCTCACCGCGCTCGAGGACGCGGGCGATCATCCCCAGCGAAAGTACCTGGTGTTCCTCGACGAGCTCAACCGCTGCCAGGAGAGCGCACGCAACGCGCTGATGCCCGCGCTCGACTCGACGCGCCGGGTGTTCCATCCGATCGACAACACGTTCATGCCGATCCCCGACAACGTGCAGTTCATCGCCGCGGTCAATCGCGGTCGCGAGTTCACCGGCACGTTCGGCATCGATGCCGCGCAGCTCGATCGCTTCGCGCCGCTGCAGATGGATTACCCGCCGCAACAGGCGGAGATCGACATCCTCTCGAAGCGCCACCCCCAGATCAGCGGCGCGAACCTCGACATCATCGTCACGGTCGCGAACGCGATCCGCCAGGCCGCCGATCTACCGGGCAGCCTGTCGGTGCGCGCCACCGACGAGGCCTGCGTCTATCTCGAGCACCCGCTGTTCGCCGATGACGGCAAGCGCGCGCTGCCCGAGATTCTCAAGACCTCGTTCTGCGGCCGGTTCCCCGGGCGCTGGGATGACCTCACCACCGACGCTGGTGCGGTGTGGGCGCTGGTTCGCAAGTCGCTGGCGACGTGTCGGGTCCCGCTGCCCGACGACGACGCGCCCGCGGGCTGATCAGTCTTGCTGGGCCCGCTCGCACGCCTTGGCCTGCGCCGCCGATAGCGCCTTTTGCGCCTTCAAGACCTCGCAGGTGTTCCGGCGCTCGTAGCTGGTCTCGCCCGCGACGGTGTACTCGTCGAGCACGGTCTTGCGAAGCTGGCTCCAGCACGCGCCGCCGGCGATCGAACGGACGGTCTTCGCGTCCTCGTAGTGACTCGGCACGTTGAAGCCGGTCTTGACCACGAGCTTGAGATCCTCGTCGCGGCACACAGCGTCGAGGTTCTTGCCCGCGGCGTCGATCGCGCGCTTGAAGTAACCGGCCGCACCCGCCGCGGGCGAGGTGTTGCGACGCACCAGCTTCGCCATCCGCAGCGCGAGGTCGCCGTTCGGCGCATCCGCATCGATGAACTTGATGCCGTGCTCGAAGCACTCCTTGTGGAGATAGGGATGGTTGAAGCACGCCTCGAAGCCCTTGAGGCCGATCTCCATGCGCGCCTTGCTGTACTTGGGCGACTTGAGGAGCATCGGGAACTCGGAGTCGACGCGCTCGATCTCGAGGATCTTCTTCACCAGATCGTCGTTGTTGAGCCCGGCGATGTAGCCCGTTGCCGCATCTGCCGCGACCGCGAGCCACTCGGCGGTGCGCTCCGACGGCGCGACGTCCGTGAGGTGCTCGGTGGCTTCCTTGTACGACTTCTGGGAAACCAGCGTCTTGAGGTCAGCGAGCGTGTACGGCTTCTTGTCTGCAAGCGCCGACGACGTCATCGCGAGGAGGGAACACACCAGCAGGAGCTGCTTCATGGATGGAGTGAAAGCAGTCGCGGGGCCCACTATTCCTGCAGCTGTAATCCCGTGTGGTGACAGCCCGATCGCGTGTGGTTCTCGCCGGGAAGCTCGCCGCGCCGGCGCACGTAGCGGGGGACACCCTGCGTGTTAGCGTCCACGCCATGTTGAAGGACAAGGTCATCGTCGTCACCGGCGCGAGTCGTGGCATCGGCGAGGCGATCGCACGGGCGTGCATCGACGCCGGTGCGCGCGTCGCGCTCGCATCGCGCAAGCAAGCCGATCTCGATCGCGTGCTCGCGAGTCTGCCTGCCGAGCGAGCGCCTGGGGATCGCGACTCCTGTCGCGCGATCGCCGTGGCGTGCCACACCGGCAAGGCCGCCGAGGTCGACGCGCTGTTCGCAAAGGCGGTCGAACAGTTCGGCCGTGTCGACGGCCTCGTCAACAACGCCGCGACCAACCCGTACTTCGGTCCGCTGATCGATATCCCGGATGCGGCGATCGAGAAGACGCTCGAGGTCAACGTGCGCGGCTATCTCTACTGCGCGCGTGCGCTGGTCAAGCACGCGCAGAAGCGCGGCGGCGGTGCCGCGATCGTCAACATCGCGAGCATCGCGGGCATGCGCGCGTCACCGATGCAGGGCCTCTACGGCGCCACCAAGGCTGCCGTGATCTCGATGACGCAGACGCTGGCGTTCGAGCTCGGCGGCCAGGCGATCCGCGTCAACGCGATCGCACCGGGGCTCGTCGAGACCAAGTTCGCCGCGGCGATCGTCAGTAATCCGATGCTGCGCGATCACGTCGTCAATCGCACGCCGCTCGCTCGCCACGCGCAGCCCGCCGAGATCGCCGGTGCGGCCGTGTATCTGCTCTCCGACGCAGCGTCGTTCACCACCGGTGCGGTCCTCGCCGTCGACGGTGGCGTGACCGCCGTCTGACCCCGAGTCCGAGAGATCGATCGTCGTCGCTGATCTACTATCAAGCGAGGAACGCCGAGCCGTGGCGCGCGCGACGCAACACGGCCCGACGTACCCCATGTCGGCAGGTGAAGCCGGGAACATCCCCTGTCCGACGATCGGGTTCGGTGCAGCCGGCATGCCGCACGGCGCGAATCCGCAAGCTCGCGTCGTCCTTGCAACAGCGGCGCGAATCGCCGGATCTACAGACTCCACGTTGAGTCCTGCCGGTAGCTATCGCTTCGCGAGACCCGCGGCGATCTCGGCCGCAAGGGCCGGATCGGCATCGAGCGCGGCGGCCCACGCCTTCGCGACCTCGAGGTAGCCGGCATCGTCGAGATCGAACTGCGCGAGCGCCTCGCGCGGCGACAGTGCGGCGAGATCGCGCAGCAGCGAGACGTATTCAGTGACCCGCGCGACCTTGGCGCCGGGGACGATGATGCGGTCGGTGATCCGCGACGTCGGCGCGGCGACGGTGCGCTGGCCGAGGCGCGGCACCGGATCGCGCGCGAAGAACGCGTGCTCGCGGATCGCGAACGCCGCCATCCGGCACAACACGGCATCGCGATCGAGCGACCCGATGGTGGTGATCAGCGTCGTGGCCGAGGCCGTGCGTGCTCGTTGCGTGACCTCGACGGCCGCCTCCGAGGGCTCGCGTGCGCGGAGCGCGGCGATCGCGGCGCGGCGGGCTCGCCAGTCGCGTTCGTTCAGGGCCGCCGCCGCGGTGGCGAAGTCTCCGCGATCGAGCGCGACGAACGCCG
>JACCYD010000581.1 GCA_013696695.1 Deltaproteobacteria bacterium
CCTATGGAGCGGTGTTCTTGATGGGCGGCGTCGACCCAGTGCTCGTCGGCATGCTGGAGGAAGCGCTCGTCGGTCTCACGGCAGAGACGCCGCTGCGGGCGCGTGCGATGGCTCGCCTCGCGGCTGCGCGCCAGCCGTCGGCACCCGCGGAGCGCCCGCGCGATATCGCGCTCGGCCTGGCGGCGGTCGAGCTCGCCCGTCGCGTCGCCAAGTCACACGAGCTCCTCGACGTCCTGCACTCGGCGTCGGGCGTGCTGTACGGCGCCGTCAATCCGAAGATTCGCCTCCCGATCTCGCTCGAACAGGAGCGCCTCGCGAACCAGCTCGGCAACACGACGCTGCTGCTGAACGCGCGGACGCGGATCTCCCTCGATCACCTCGAGCTCGGTGACTTCACAGCGCATGCGCAGCTCGCAGACAGTTACGAAGAGCTCGCCGATCGCATCGGTCCTGCGGCCGGGCCGTGGCGCGTTCCGTTGATGCGGTCCATGGATGCGATCGCGCGCGATGACTTCGCTGCTTCGGAGCAATTCCAGCTCGAGGCCAAGCGGCTGGAGCACGGCCAACCGCGTGCACGGCGCGCGCTCGCGTTTCATCGCATCTGTTTTCTCGCCGCGGCGGAGCGCCATGCCGAGCTGCGCGCAGCGATTCCCGAGCTGCGCGGGCTGTGGCTGGAGATGCCCTACGGGGCGGTGATCGCGGAGCCGCGCGTCGCGCACATGCTCGCGCGACTCGGCGCCGAAGACGAAGCTCGCACGCTCGTCGCGCGGCTTCCCGATCACGTATTCGCGGAAGGGATCAACGCGAGCTGGCTGGCCGAGGCGCTCTGGCTGACAGGCGACGTGGCGCGCGCGCTCCCGCTCCACGCGCAGTTCAAAGCGCAGTTCGATGATCCTCACGGCGAGCGCTGGCAGATGTACTGGTTCGATTGCGAGATCGTCGAGGCGCCGGCGGGGCGCCTGCTCTCGTATCTCGCAGCGTTGACCGGCGCGTGGGACGAGTGTGATCGGTTGTTCACGCGTGCGGTGAAGACGCTCGAGGCGGTGGGCCGGCGCGGCATGGTGGCGCGGATGCGCTTCGAGCTCGGCGATCTGATGCTGCGCCTGGATCGAGATCCGCCGCGCGCTCGCACGCTGATCGCGGAAGGGCGCGCGGATGCCGCCGCGTGCGGCCTGGTCGAGCTCGTCGAGTTGATCGATCGGCGGCACGCCGGCGTGATCGTGCCGCCGCGGCCGACGGTGGCGAATCAACCGTTCGCGATGACGCTCGAAGGCGAGTACTACGCGATCGCGAGCGGAAGTGGCCCGCTTCGCTTCAAGTCGAGCCGCGGCATGCAGTACCTCGCGAAGCTGGTCGACAAGCCGAACGTCGATGTCCACGTGCTCGATCTCGTCGGCTCGTCCGAGCTGCCGGATCGCGGCGATGCCGGCGAGCAGATCGACAGCTCGGCGTTTCGCGCGTACCGCGCGCGGCTCGGGACGCTGCGCGATCAACTCGAGGATGCCGAGGAGATCGGCGACACCGATCGAGCGGAGCGGCTACGTGGTGAGATGGAGTCGATCGCGGCCGAGATCTCGTCGTCGACCGGCAAGGGCGGCCGCGCGCGCCGCGCCGAGAGCCCGGTCGATCGCGCTCGCAGCGCTGTCCAGCGGCGGATCAAAGATGCCCTCGATCGGATCGCCGAGGCCGACACCGAGCTCGGCAAGTGGCTGCGTCGGGCCGTACGTACTGGCAATTACTGTAGTTATCGCGACATCGACTAGAGAACGAATCGTTCCCTACGAAAGAACGCCTCACGGATGAAACCAACCAAGGACATCCGATGAAGACCCTCACGCTCGCGTTCATTCTCTCGCTCTCCAGCCTCGCCGTCGCCGACACCAAGCCGCAGCTGAACCCGGCCGCCGCCGCTGCCAAGAAAGAGATCGAGAAGGCCTTCGGGTTCGTTCCCGGCTTCGTTCATGCGATGCCGCAAGCCCTGTTGCCGTCGTGGTGGGAAGCCACCAAGGCGCTGTCGATGAATCCGAGCACCGCGCTCGATGGCAAGACCAAGGAGCTGATCGGGCTCGCGGTCGCCGCGGCGACGCCATGCGAGTACTGCGTGCTGTTCCACACCGAAGCGGCGCGACTCAACGGCGCCAACGATCAAGAGATCGCCGAGGCCGTCGGCATCGCATCGCTGACCAAGCAGGGAAGCACGCTGCTGAACGGTCTCCTGATCGACAAGGCGCAGTTCAAGAAGGACGTCGAGCGCATCATCAAGATCGCGCGCGCGCAGATGAAGAAGTAGTCAGACGCCTGCGAAGATCTTGCCGACGTTCGCCTCGGAGAAGAACTCCGGTGGCGGTAACCCGCCCGCGTTGACGCGGCAGAAGTCGTCGCTCGCGCGCTGGTTGTGGCTCACCGCACCGAGCAGCTGTTGAAACTCGGGCGGCGGCGGTGCCATCGAGGCGATCTGCGCGGTGAGCTCGTACATCGGCATCGCGATCGCATCGCGCGTCGCCTGGTAGTGCGCCATCGCGTCGTCGCACGTCGAAGCGCCGGAGAACACCTGATCGAGCCCGCCGGCGAGCAGCTCGGCATCGCGGAATGCGTCGAGGATGCCCTGCGCGGTGATCGGATCCTTGATGTAGCCGGCGTCGCCGACGAGGGCCCAGCCCGGACCGAACGGCTTGCGAAACGCGTTCGGCGTGACGGCGCCGTAGACCTTGTCGATCCGCGTCGCCTTCTCGATCTTGGCCTTGAACGCCGGGGCTTGATCGAACAGCCGCAGATACGCGGCGTCGAGATCCTGCTTCTGTGCCTCGAACCTCGCGAACGGCCAGCCGCCGACCACCATCGTCAGCCCGTCGTGGGTCTCGCAGGCTGCGAAGCCGTGATCCTGCCGGGCGTAGGTCTCGAACCGGCCGTGCATCGGCAGGTCGCGCCAATACGAGTAGTACGCGCACACGAACTGCGGCTTCTGATTGTATTCGACGGGCTGCACACCTTTCGCGACCACCGAGTTGCGACCGTCGGCACCGATCACGACGCGCGCGGTGATCGTCACCGATGGACCGTCCTTGCGGTGACCGCGGATGCCGGTGACGCGATCGCCGTCGGTAACCAGCTCGTCGACGACGAAGCCTTCGTAGATCTGCGCGCCGGCATCGACCGCGGCATCGACGAGGATCTTGTCGAGCACCGTGCGGCGCGGGCAGTACGCCACCGGCGATTCCGTGGTGCCGGGGCTGCCGGTGATCACGATCGGTCCGAAATCGAACATGTACGTGTCGATCGCCGGGCAGCCCGTGGCGATCAGGCGATCGAGCAGGCCCCAGCGCTTCAGCGCGGCGACCGCGGTGGGATGCACGACGTGCGTCGAGATCGTGTCGCTCGGAAACGCCGCGCGATCGACGACGAGCACCTTGTACCCGGTGCGCGCGAGCAGCATCGCGGTGGGGGATCCGGCGCAGCGCGCACCGACGACGATCGCGTCGAAGTCGTAGCTCACGACACGCTCCGCGGGGCGGTCGCCGTGACGACGTTGGTGATCGACGCGGCGGCGAAGCCTCCGGCGGGGACGGCGAACTTCGCGAGCACCTCGGCGGCGGCCGCTTCGATCGCCGAGAGCTCGCGTTCGAGCTCGTCGGGGGCGAGGCCGGCGGTCGGGTGGTTGGCCGCCATCGTGCTGCCACGCACCGGGAACTCGCGATAGTGATCGACCAGCGAGCAGAGCTCGTGCTCGACGCCGGTG
>JACCYD010000585.1 GCA_013696695.1 Deltaproteobacteria bacterium
CGGCGAGCCGGTAATAGAGATCCTCGCGGAACTGACCGGCACGCACCATCGCGCGAAGATCGCGGTGGGTCGCGGCGATCACGCGGATGTCGACATCGACGGCGTGCGTCTCGCCGACGCGACGGACCTGCCGGCGATCGAGCACGCGCAGGAGCTGTGGCTGCAGATCGAGGGCGAGCTCGCCGATCTCGTCGAGAAATAGCGTGCCCTGATTCGCGGCCTCGATCAGACCTTGCTTGTCGCCGGATGCGCCGGTGAACGAGCCGCGCGCGTGACCGAACAGCTCCGAGGCGATCAGCTCGTGCGGGATCGAGCCGCAATCGACGACGACGAACGGCCCTTTGGCGCGCTTGCTCGCGCTGTGCACGGCCTCGGCGATCGCCTCCTTGCCGGTGCCCGTCTCGCCCTGCAGCATGATCGTGGCCTCGGTGGGCGCGGCCTTCGCGAGCAGGCTGAACAGCCGCTTCATCGGCGCGGTCGTGCCGAGCACGTCGCCGAAGCGATCGCCGCTCCACGACTCGAGATCGACGTTGGTGTCGATCGGCTCGACATCCATCTCGGTGTGCTTGCCGAGCCGCAACCGCGCGGGCCCGGTGAGCACGACCTGCCCGACGCGAGCGCCACCGTGCTTGGTGCCGTTCGTGGTGTCGAGGGCGCGAATCTCGATGCCGTCGCGCCGGACCCGGATCTCCAGGTGATAGCGCGACACCGTGGCATCGGTGAGGACCAGGTCGTTATCGGCGTGGGTACCCACCATCGTGGTTCCCTCGTCGAGCACGTGCTCCTTGCCCTGGTCTGGACCCGAGATCACGCGGAGCCGGAACATGCGTTCGACGAGCACCCCGCTGGCGTCGTCGGTGAGCAACTGCGTGTGGACGGACGTCACCTACCGGGAGTTGTACCGCGACGGCGCAGCGCCATAAAGGCCACGAGGACCACGAGGATCATCGTGCCGGAGGGTCGGTCCCCCGCGTCGCAACACCCACCTCCCGGCGGGTCGACATCGAATCCAGCATCCGGGCGAGCGCCGTCGTCGAGGATTCCCGCATCCGTGACGTTTGGAGGCCCATCAGGGACGCCTGCATCGTTGGGAGGGGGATCCATCCCCTCCTCGAGGGCGACCGAGTTGTAGGTCTGGATGCCGCTCTCGACCGTCTGGCACTGGGTCTTGGTCTTGTACCCCGCCTTCTTGACGGTCACGCAGGCGTGGCGCGGGGTCACCCCGGTGAAGTTGTAGAACGCGTCGCTGCCGACGATCCGGACCCGGCCATCGTCGAGGGTGACCTCGGCTCCGGGCAGTCGAAACGCCTCGTCGTCGGCGCACGTGAAGATGTCGGTCGAGCAGATGATGCCGACCATCTGACCGGCGGGGAGGGCGCCGAACTTGATCGCGAGGTGGTTCGCGACGCTGCGCTCGATGCCATCGGACGGCGCGTTGACGACGGCACCGTCGAGCACCAGGGTGGCCGAGCTGCCGCCGTCGAACGCGACGGCACTGTGGCCGCCGCGAGCGCGCAAGAACGCCGCGAGCTCCGCGGCGGTGAGCCCGATCGACCCTGCCTGCCAGCCGTCGACCGTGACCAGCAGCAGGGTATTGCCGTCGGCGGTGATCGCGGCCGCCGAGCGCGGGGCACGCGTGCAGGCGAGGGTGACGGGATCGTTGCAATCGAACGCGGCCTCGACGGCCCCGGCACGAAGGAGCAACGGGCGGCCCGAGATCACGCCCTGCGTGCCTTCGGGGAGCAGCTCCGGCGACAGCACCTGCTCGGGCGGTGAAATCCCGGCGACCGTGCGCTCGCCGACCCGACGGAGATGGAACACCGCGCTGGCCGCATCGTCGGCGGTGTTCGTCCACGGGGCGGTGTCGCCGATCGCGAGCCCGCGCGGCCGGTAGCCGGCGACCGCGAACGCATCGCCGTTGATCACGACCTGGGCGTCGAGCTGGAGCCCGAGCTGACGCGACGTGATGCCGCGGTCGGATTCCTTGGTCGCGTAGAGCGCGATCTCGGCGCTTGTCAGATCGACGCGGACGAGATGGATCCTCGCGGGGACCGCGGTGTCTTCCCACTTCTCGTAGTCGATGCCCGGATGCTTCTCGACCGCGCTCGTCCGCACCGGGGCCGCGATGGCGATCGACGCCACCGACGACGAGAGCACGAGGAACAGCAGACTCCGCACGGGCGCGCACTCTATCAATAGAGGCGCGAAACTCGATGGGGAAATCGGGTACCGGCTGGGCAGACCGACCTGCCGCACGTAAGGTCGGGTCGGGATGGCCCCCAAGACCTTCTTCGTCCGCGGGTTCGACGAGCTAACCGGCTATCTCCGGATGACCCAGGCCCGCCGGATCATGGTCGTGACCTCGCCTCGCCGCCGCTTCGTCGAGCCCCTGCTGGCCGCGCTGGCCGCCCTCGACGTCCGGGTCTTCGACGGCGCCCAGGTCCACGTGCCGATCGAGGTCCTCGACGCGGCCGATGCCGAGCTGCGCGACGCCGATGCCGTGGTTGCCCTCGGCGGCGGCGCGGCGATCGGTCTTGGCAAGGCGCTCCGGGTTCGGCATCCGCACCTCGGATTCGTCGCGCTGCCGACCACCTATTCGGGCTCCGAAATGACCTCGATGTACGGCACCACGACGGGCAC
Organism: Deltaproteobacteria bacterium; assembly: GCA_013696695.1. Classification (GTDB taxonomy): domain Bacteria; phylum Myxococcota_A; class Polyangia; order Haliangiales; family Haliangiaceae; genus JABFXX01. Next base: position 2,641 of record JACCYD010000585.1, read on the forward strand.
CACGAAGCAGACGGGCAAGCTCGAGGCTGCGCGGCCCGATGCGGTGTTCTATGACCCGGAGCTGACGCGGGAGCTTCCGCTCGCGCTGTCGATCCAGAGCCTGACCAACGGCATCGCGCATGTCGCCAGCATCCTGTCGACCAGCTCGCTCGACCCCACCGCGCGAGGCGATGCGCAGGTCGCGGCGGCCACCGTGGTCCAGGCGATCGAGCGTCTGATCGCCGATCCGACGTCCGGCGAATCCCGCGAGCTCGCGCAGCGCGGTGCCTCGGCGTGCGGCGCCTCGTTCGAGCTCGGCAAGCCCGGCGCGCAACACGGGCTCGCTCATCTGCTCGGCGGCGCGCTGCGGGTCGAGCATGCGGCCCTGCACTCGATCTTGCTGCCGCACTTCATCGCGCATCTCCGCTCGACGCAGCCTGCGGTGATCGAGGAGCTCGAGCGCGTGCTCGCGCCGCCGATCCGATCGATCTATTCGGGCGCGCTCCTCGAGCGCGAGCACGATCTCGACTGCTACCTGCACGACGTGCTGAGCCGTGCCGGCGCACCGGTCGCGCTGACCGCGCTCGGCCCGGCGGCGCCGCCGGCGCAAATCGAGGCCGCTCTGGCGACCAAGCCCGAGCTGCCAGCGAACATCGCGCGCGACGCACTGTACGGCCTGCGTCCACCGGGCCGGCTCGGCCGCCTCGATCTCGGCAGCGAGCCGCACGCGGTCATCGTCGGGTGCGAGCCCGCGAACGCGAAGGCGATCCTCCTCGCCTTGCACGGTCGCGGCGCCGAGGCCGGTACCATCGCGCGGCGCTATCGCGACA
>JACCYD010000593.1 GCA_013696695.1 Deltaproteobacteria bacterium
GTGCGATGTTGTTCGAGATCCTCACCGCCGAGCCGCTGCATCCGCGCGGCGACGACGCGCTGGTCTCGACGCTGACGTCGTCGCCGATGTCTCCCGCGGAGCGCCGGCCGGATCGCCCGATCGCGCCCGAGCTCGACGAGCTGTGCCAGGCGATGCAGGCCGAGGAGCCCGAAGGCCGGCCCTCGGCGCACGAGGTGGCGAAGCGGCTGCAGCTCTACATCGACGGCGATCGCGATCTCGAGCTCCGCAAGGCGCTCGCCGCCGAGCAGCTCGCGCATGCACGCGCGGTGCTCGCATCCGCCGATGTCAACGCGCGCGCCACTGCGATGCGCCACGCCGGTCGCGCGCTCGCGCTCGATCCCGCGTCCGTCGACGCGGCCGATGTCATCGGTCGCTTGTTGCTCGAGCGTCCCGCGGCGTTGCCGCCGGCGCTGATCGCCAGCCTCGACGAGCTCGATCGCGATGCCCTCCGCAAGCGATCGGTGCGCGCCACCCGATCGTATGGCTCGGTGTTCCTGTTCCTCGGCTTTCTGCCGTTCCTCGAGGTGCGCAGCTGGCCATGGCTGATCGCGTTCTACGTCGTGCTCGGGGCGGTCGTCGCGTTCGCGTGGCGCGGTGCGATCACCGGCCGCGTCTCGCCGTACCTGTCGATGCTCGGCAACTTCACGCTCGCGTTGGTGTGGACGCGCGTCGCGAGCCCGTTCTTGCTCACGCCCGCGATGATCTGCGGTGCGCTGATCGCCGTCGCTTCGCATCCGTGGAACCAGCGGCGGCCGTGGACGATCTTCGTGTGGGGTGCGATCACGATCGCCACGCCGTTCGCGCTCGAAGCCGCGGGCATCCTCGAATCGACGTGGGCGATCGAGAACGGTGCGATCCAGATCTCGTCGGCGATCTACAACATCTCGGGCACCGCCGAAGCAGCGGCCGTGATGACCGCGAACTTCGCGTTCATCCTGCTGGTCGGCGCGTTCGCGTACACGATCACGCGCAACGGCCGGGTCGCCTCGCACGATCTACACATCCAGGCCTGGCACCTGCGGCACCTGATCCCCGAGCGCGCCGCACGCTGAGTCGTTTCCTGCCCGCTCACTGCGGGCGGCCCTGCGCGATCCACGTGTCGACCAGCTGGATCTGCTCGAGCGTCAACGCCGGGATCCCGAGCGGCATGCCGCGGATCCCGTCGACGCTGCCGCCCGCTGCTTCGACGTGGCGCGCCATCAGGTGCGCGACGACGCGCGGCGTGCCGTCGGGCAACTTCTCGAAGATGCTGCGCCGTTCGGAGCCGCGATCGAACGCACCCTGGGAGATGCCGGTGTACGACGACAGATCGAGCCCGCGCGGTGCGAACCCGAAGCCGCCGCTGTTGCCGGGACCGCCATCCCCGTGCGCGAAGTCGGGTACCGCGTGACAGTGCCAGCAGGTGTCGTGGAACACCCTCGCAGACACCTCGGCCCACGGCACCTCGCGCTCGAGGATCGGCAGGCGCTTCGGCACGACGTGGTTCGATCGCGCGACCACCGGTGTCGCGACGAGGAATGCGGCGAGTGCACGCGCGTCGTCGCGGCTGATCGACAGCTTCGGCATCGCACCGCGCGGCGCTTCGATCCACGCCGCGAGCTGCGCGGGTTGAACCCGGTCGCGCGCGAAGCGAAGATCGGGCGCGAGGGTCCACGCGATCGCGAGCGACCGCCTTGCTGGGTCGGTCTCGATCGCCGGCGGCGGCGGATCGGCGACGCGGCCGCCGGCATGCAAGGCGGCATCGTCGACGGCGGCGCCGGTGAAGCGATGGCATCGTCCGCACGCGAGATCGCGATAGAGCTTCTCGCCGCGCGCGACCAGCGCCGGTGCGGTGTCGATCGGGGCGGCATCCTCGACGGGCACCAGGAACGTCGCCAGCCGATCGGCCTCGGCGTCGGAGATCGCGAGGCGCGGCATCTCGGCGATCGATCCCGGTCGGACGTCGTGAGGATGCAGCAGGAAGCGCTTCACCCACGCGCGCTGCAAGCGATCGGCGTGCGCGAGCGAGGGCGCGTGACGCAGGCTCTGGATCCGGCCGCGCCACTTGACGAGCGTCTCGGGTTTGGCGTCGAACGTGCCGTCGTGGATCTGCTGGTGACACGTGAAGCAATGCTTGTCGCGCTCGGCGACGCCGGTCTGCGGCACCTCGTGGCAGCGCGCGCACTGAAACTTCTCGATCATGTCGCCGGCGGCCACGCGCGCGACCGTGCCCAATCCCTCAGACGACACCGCGGCCGACGGCACCGCCGATCCCGACGACGTCGTGACCTCGGTCGAGGATCCCTCGGAGGGCGTGGCTTGTTCGGTCCACTTCTCGGTGCGAGAACATGCGCCGAGCGTCGCGATCGCCACCAGCAAGATCGCGACGCGCTTCATTCAGGTCGTCCTCGGCGCCGCGCCGCAGATCGATTTCACGACCGCGCGCTTTCGGCACTTCGAGAGAGCGGCGATCCGCTCGTCTCCCTGCGTGATGCGCGCGAGCGTCGCGTAGCCGTGGCCGTCGGGCATCACGTCGCGCTTGTCGAGATCGCGCAAGATCGTCCTCGCCTCGTGCAAGGTGTCGTTCTCGACCAGCGCCTCGGCGAGCCACGCCCGGTGCTCCAGCGTCTTGCGCGGTCGCTCGCGAAACCACTCCACCGCGTGTCCCACCTTGCGCTTCTTCCACCGGAGGTCGAGCACGTAGCGCAGATCGGTCGCGCGGTCCTCGAGCTCCTCGGTGCCCCAGGTGCCCAGCCCCGGTGTCGGGAGGGCCTGGTCGGCGAGCCAGTGCTGCTCGTAGCGGAGATGAAATTCGATCTGCGCGATCCGCTTCACCGCGTCGTCGTGCTCCATGCGATCAGCGTTTCCGCACGCCGCGGCGTGGTTCGGCGTGACCAGTGCTGCGATCAACGTCAGCGCCGTCGTTGTGAGGAGGGTGAGTCGTCCAGGCATGCGAAGTCGTCGAGCAACCGACACGCCAGCGCGCAGGTCATTGGATCGTCGACGTGCACCGTCAAAAGCCGTCAGCGTGGCAGCTTCATCTGGAATGACCGGGTCGTTTTGGCAGGTCGTCGCGCGGCCGTCGGGATCACGCAGATCGACTTGGTCTTCGCGCGCTTGCGGCAGGTGTCGAGCCAGGTGTCGACATCGGGCCCGTCGGATAGCTTCGCGAGCGTGACGTACGCGAAGCCATCGGGCATGACGTCGCGCTTGTGAAGATCGGTGAGGATCGCAAGCGCTTGCTCGCGCTTTCCGATCGCCGAGTACGCCTCGGCCAGCCACGCCTGATAGCGCAGATTCTTCGGGTTCTGCTTGCTGCGGTTCGCGAAGTACTCCGCCGCGCCACGCGCCGTACGCCTCGGCGCCGTCCGCAGGGCGATCACCCTCTCTGCGTCGGTGGCGCGCGCCTCGATGTGTCGGTCCATCCAGTGAAAGCCGCCGCCAAGCCGTTCACTGGCCGCGCCGTAGCTTCCGGCATCGATGTGGGCTTCGATCGCGACGATCGCCTTCACAGCCTCGTCGCCTTCCATGATCGTTCCGTTGAGGCACGGGTAGGCCGGCGTCGCCATCGCGGCAACCACGGCCAGTGCGATCACACATCTCGTGGTGGGCAGCACGAAGCCTCCGACAACCGACCTCCGCGATGGTTTCGGAGAATTCGCCGGCGCAAATTGCCACGGCGAACCTGACCGCTCCGTGTGTGGCGCCTGGCAGCGTTCTTGACGATCGCGCGGAATTCCGCCGGCTTGCAGCACGCAGAACCGCGGTTGACACCCTCTCGGTCTCTGCGCATGCTCCACGCCTCATGCTTCGTTGCCTATTTCTCCTCGGAGTTCTCGCCTCTGCCACCGGCTGCGATCGCGGCCCCAAGAGCGAAGCCGCCACCACGTCCAGTGGTCCTGCGGTCGCCGCGGCTCCCACGTCGCCAGGGAAGTCCACGAGCTTTGGTGCCGGCGTCACGGTCGCGGAAACCACCTCGATCGACAAGATCCTCGCCGAGCCCACCGCCTGGAACGGCAAGACGGTGCGCGTCGAAGGCTTGGTCGTCGACGTCTGCCCCAAGCGCGGTTGCTGGTTCGAGATGGCCGGCGAAGGCACCGGCGCGAAGCTTCGCTTCAAGGTCACCGATGGCGAGATGGTGTTCCCG